>JBGPOM010000138.1:0-5651 GCA_041488075.1 Gemmatimonadota bacterium | reverse complement strand
CGCGGCCTCCCCGACTCGCTCCCCGCGATGGTCATCCAGCAGAAGCAGGCGGCGGTGCGGGTCGGCTACGATGCCGAGGGGCGGATCGTGATGGGCTACGAGGGGCCGGGGTTCCCGACGCGCGGCGGCTACGGCCTGCTCATCGTGGACGACACGTCGCACCGCGCCGTGGGCGTTCTGATCTTCGAGTCGGAGGAGCCGAAGCAGCATCCGCACCTGGGGACCATCAGCGGCGGGGCCGCCGCGCTGAATCTGTACGGTGTCCGCGTCGACTGGGCGAGCGTGAGCAACCCGCGCTGCCCTCTCCTCGGCGCGCCCCCCCCCCTCTCCCCTGCCCCAGCCGCCTCGTGACGCCGGTGGTCGCCGTCACCGCGCCCCGACGCGAGGTGGACGGACGCGAGCGGGTCACTCTCAACACGGCCTACGTGCGTGCCCTCGACCGCGCCGGCGTCGTGCCGCTGGCCCTGCCGACGATGCTCGCGCCGGAACGCGCCGTTGCCGCGCTGGAGGGAGCGGGCCTCCGCGGTCTCGTGTTGACGGGCGGCGAGGATGTCGAGCCGGCGCGGTATGGGGCGGCTCCGCACCCCAAGCTCGAGGACACCGATCCCGCGCGCGACGCCACCGAACTGGCGCTGATCGCGGCTGCGCGGGCGCGCCGCCTCCCGATCCTCGCCATCTGCCGCGGCATTCAGATTCTCAACGTCGCACTCGGCGGGACGCTGTACCAGGACTTGGACAGCGAGCGGCCCGGCCCCTTCACCCACACCGGCGACGGCAGCCGCCATGCCGTCCGGATCGAGCCCGGCTCGCTGCTCGAGCGGACCCTGGGCACGCGGAGCGCGACGGTCAACAGCCGGCACCACCAGGCGATCCGCGATCTCGCACCGGGCCTCCGGGCCGTGGCGTGGTCGGAGGACGGCCTGATCGAAGCCGCCGAGCTCAGCGACGCCGGGGCACCCTGGACCCTCGCGGTCCAATGGCATCCCGAGGACTTGAACGAGCGCGCATTGTTCGAAGGCTTCGCGCGGGCGGTGACGTGAGCCCCCCCCCCGTCCCACCCCCCCCGTGGCACCCGTTTCCATCGCCGGAGTGGGTGGCCGCCTATGGCGCGGCGATCAACGCGAGCGACGGGTACCGCGCGGCGTCGCGCGAATGGACGCACGGGCCGGTCGCGCTGATCGTGGCGGCGCAGCCGGAGATCGGCGTGGCGAGCGCGGTGGGGATCTGGCTCGACCTGGATCGCGGCGCCTGCCGCGAGTCGAAGGTCGTCACGGCCGACGACGCCCGCGCAGCGGCGTTCGTCTTGACGGCGGAGTACCGTTACTGGAAGCAGATCATCCGCAAGCAGCTCGGACCCATCGCCGGGATCATGCAGCGCAAGGTGGCGCTGCAGGGGTCGCTCCCGATCGTCGTCCGGTTCATCAAGTCGGCGGAAGCCCTGGTCGAAGCGGCGACCACCGTCCCGACCCACTTCCTGGACGAGTGACCGCAGCGCCTCGATCACCAGCCGCAGGTCGGCCGGCCCGAGCCGGCTGCGCACGTTGGGACGGATCATGACTCAGCCCCCGTCGGTGACGGACGTTCTCCACCGCCTGACCGAGCTCTCCCAGGAGCTCGCGGGGGCGTTCCGGCCGGCCACGATCGTCGAGCTGGTAGCGCGGGCCATCACGGAACAGCTCGCCCCCGAGCGGCTGTCCATCATGCTGCTCGATATCGACTCCAACGGCCTCGTGGTCGCCTACCACAACGGCCCCCGCCCCGCGACCACCGACGAACCCCTGCTGCAGCTCGCCCTGCGGCGGGGACCACTCGTCATCTCGGAGCGTGTCGCGGCGCGCGCCGCCGAGCTCGGCGTCACGGTCTCGAGTCCCGAGCCGGTGAGCTGGCTCGGTGCGCCGATCGCCGCCGTCGGCCGCACCATCGGCGCCGTCGCGATCGAAGCGGAGCGCCCCGGCGCGCTGGACGATGCCGCCCTCGCGTTCGTCCGCGCCGTGCTCGCCCAGGCTGCGATCGCCCTCGAGAACGCGCGTCTCGTGGAGCTCCTCTCGAGCGGCAAGCGCGAGTGGGAGCAGACCGTGGACGCCATCAACCAGGCGATCTGCTTCATCGACCCGCAGGGCGCCGTGCGGCGGGCGAACCGCGTGTTCGCCGAGCTGATCAAGCTCCCCGTGACCGCCCTCCCGGGTCGCCCCTGGATCACGCTGCTGCCCGCGTCCTGGGCCGATTCCGTGGCGCGGCTGATCGCCGCACCGGGCGCCTCGCCCGTCGAAGTGCGATCCGGCGAGCGCGTCCTCCTCGTCACCGCCATCGGCACCGGCGAGCCCGGCGCCGCCGTCCTCCTGTTCGAGGACCAGACCGAGAAGCGCCGGCTCCAGGACCAGCTGCTACAGTCCGAGAAGATGTCGGCGATAGGTCAATTGATCGCGGGCGTGGCGCACGACCTGAACAACCCGCTGGCCTCCGTCGTGGGGTTCAGCGACCTCCTGGGAGAGGCGGCCGACGTCCCGCCGCGGCTCGCGGAACCGCTGGCGGTCATCCGCCAGGAAGCCGAACGGGCCTCCAGCATCGTGAAGAACCTGCTCTCCTTCGCGCGCCGCCAGGAGGGCGAGCGGCAGCTCCAGTCCATCCGGCCGATTGTCGAGTCCACGATCCAGCTGCTCAAGAACCAGCTCATGGCCCAAAAAATCGAGCTTACCTTCACGGCCGAGCCCGGGCTCCCCGAAGTCGAAGTGCATGCGAACCAGATCAAGCAGGTGTTCGTGAACATCATCAACAACGCCGCGCAGGCGATCCGGGAGGTGGAGCGCAACGACGGTCGGATCGACGTCGTCGCCAAGTGCTGGCTCGACGGGGTGGCGGTGAGCATCTCGGACAACGGCCCCGGTATGCCCGAATCGGTCGCGCAGCACGTGTTCGAGCCGTTCTACAGCACCAAGGCCGAGGGCGAGGGCACAGGCCTCGGTCTCTCGATCTGCCACGGGATCGTGAAGGAGCATGGGGGAAGCATGACCGTGGACCCCGGTCTGGGCACGGGCGCGACGTTCACCGTCGAGCTGCCGGGCCGCGCGCGGGCACGCATCTCGGGCCCATTGGCGGCCGTGCCCGCGGAGCCGGCGGCGGCCGCGACGCCGGCGGTGGAACGGCTCCGCGTCCTGGTCGTGGACGACGAGCCACACATCCTTCATTACATGCAGGCGACCCTCGAGAGCTGGGGGCACACGGTGGTCCTCGCCGCCGACGGCAGCCAGGCGCTGAAGCGGGCCCTCACGCAGCCGTTCGACCTGATCATCTGCGACCTCCGGATGCCGCGCCTGGGCGGGCGCGAGATGTACCAGACGCTGGCGCAGATGCATCCCGCCGTCGCCGAGCGGATCATCTTCGCCACCGGCGACACCGTGCGGGGCGATACCCTCCAGTTCCTCGAGCAAATGGGGCGTCCTTTCCTGCATAAGCCGTTCAACCTGGACGAGCTGCGGCGCGTGCTCGCCGACGTGAAGTCGCCGGCCTGACGGCGGTGCGCGTGCTGCAGGTGGACGCGGGTCGCGAATGGCGCGGCGGCCAGAACCAGGTGCGGCTGCTGTGCCGGGAGCTCGGGCGCGAGCCCGATGTCGAACAGGTCCTCGTCACGAAGCGGGGGAGCGAGCTGGCGCGACGAGCCGGCGGCGACGGCACGATCGTCGTCGCAGCGTCGTGGGGGCCGAGTCTGGACCTGCGCGCGTGGTTTTCCCTCAAGCGCACAATCGCGACGTTCGAACCTGCCATCGTGCATGCCCACGACAGCCATGCGCTCTGGCTCGCAAGCGGGGAACAAGACGACGCACGCCTCGTGGCCACGCGACGCGTGGACTTCCATGTCGGGCGCTTCAGCAGCTGGCGGCGCGTGGACCGGATCATCGCGATCTCGAACGCCGTGAAACAGATCCTCGTCACCGACCGCATCCCCGCGACCGAGATCAGCGTCGTCCCCGACGGCATCGATCCCGATGAAGTCCGTGCCGCGGCAGAGCCGTCCCTGAACATCCGCGGCACGCTTGGCCTTCCGCCCGGCACGCCGCTCGCCGTCAACGTCGCCGCCCTCGTCGACCACAAGGATCAGCGCACCCTGATCCGCGCCGCGCGGCATGCGCGCGCGGCGCGCCCCGACCTCCACTGGGCGATCGCGGGCGAGGGCGAGCTGCGCGGGTCCCTCAGAGCCGAGATTGGGCGCCTCGGGTTAGCGGACCGGGTCCACCTCCTGGGGTATGTAGAGGCAGCCGACGGCTTGATCCGGGAGAGCAACGTGTTCGTGATGTCGTCCAGGGAGGAAGGCCTGGGGAGCGTGATCCTGAACGCCCTCGCGCTGGGCAAGCCGGTGGTAGCGACGGCGGCCGGCGGGATCCCCGAGATCTTGCCCGCGGCCGCGCTGGTGCCCGTCGGGGACGCGCAGGCCCTGGCCCGAAAGGTAGTCCAGGCGCTCGACCGCCCGTCCCCCGTCCCGCTTCCCGAGAAGTTCACCGCGCGCGCGATGGCCAAGGGCGTCTTGGCCGTCTATCGCGCACTCCTCTAGATTGCAGGACCATGATCTACGTCTGCGTCCCGGTCCACGACGAAGCGCGCACTGCGGGGCTCGTGCTCTGGAAGGTGCGGCAGGTGTTCACCGCATTTACGCGGGAATACCACATCCTCGCGTGCGACGACGGATCGACCGACGGGACGGGCGAGGTTCTCGCCTCCTACGCCCGCGTGCTGCCGATGACGATCGTCACGCATCCGGGCCGCCAGGGCTACGCCAAGAGCCTCGAGGAGCTGCTGCGCCTCGCCCTGCAGCGCACCGACCGGCCCAAGCGCGACTGCGCGATCACCCTCCACGCCGACTTCGTGCACGCCCCGGAGACGATGGAGGAGATGGTGAAGCAGATCGAATCGGGCGCCGACCTGGTGGTGGGCGAGGTGGCCCGCTCCGTCGGCGCGCGCTCCTGGCGAGAGCGCTGGGTGCGTCGGTTCGCGCCGCGGCTGCTCCCCGTCGCGGGCGTGCGGGACAGCGTGTCGGGGTTCACGGCTCTGCGGCTCGTCGTGCTGCGGCAGGCCATCGGCGGCGCCCCTCCCCTGACCGCGCCCCTGCTCACCACCGACGGCTGGTGCGCCAACGCCGAGCTCCTGG
Source organism: Gemmatimonadota bacterium (assembly GCA_041488075.1). Taxonomy (GTDB): domain Bacteria; phylum Gemmatimonadota; class Gemmatimonadetes; order Gemmatimonadales; family GWC2-71-9; genus 20CM-2-65-7. The sequence goes on along the minus strand of JBGPOM010000138.1, from coordinate 511 downwards.
CGCGGCTCGCGCCGCACGCGCGGCGCATCGAAACCGTCCCTACGTCCGCCCGCTACGACCTGCAGCAGCGGCCGTCCCGCGTGACGCCGTGGCGCCAGCTGCTCGCGGCGTGGCGCGGCCGGCGCGTGGTCCGCGCGGCCCGCGCCGCCCGCGCCGCCGCGACGGCGCTGCTCCTGATCGCGGCGCCGCTCGTCGGCCAGGACTCCGCCAGCGCGAGCATCCCAGCCGCGACCGCGGTCCCCGCCGTGCCCTTCCCGGTGGGGGAGCGCCTGACCTACGGGGCCCGGTACGGGATCTTCAGCGTCGGGGCGGCCGTCATGGAGGTCATGGGCATCGACACGCTGCGCGGGGTCGAGACGGTGCACATCCAGTTCCGCATCTCGGGCGGCGCGCTATGGTACCACCTCGACCAGACCCTCGAGTCGTGGATCGGGCGCTACGACTTTCAGTCCCGCCGCTTTCGCTCGATTCAGGACGAGCGCGACCGGCACCGCGAGCGCAGCTACGAGAT
>JBGPOM010000137.1:0-5657 GCA_041488075.1 Gemmatimonadota bacterium | reverse complement strand
CCGGAGTACCGCCGTCATGGCGCTCCTGGCGATCTACCCGACGCTGCGGTGGCCGCAGATCGCGGGCCTCGTGGCATTCGGGATGATCTCGATCGTGATGAACGGGCCGATCTCGCCGCTGTTCCCGGCGAGCTACGAGCCAGTCCTGATGCTCGCGGGGCGCACCTACCCCCCGCTGGCCGTGGCGGTCGTGGCCACCGCCGCGACGCTCTACATGGAGTACATCAACTACTACATCTACCGCTACGCCGTCTTTCACCCGAAGCTCGATCGCGCCCGCGAGAGCTACTGGGTCCGCAAGAGTGCCGAGCTGTTCGACTGGAGCCCGTTTTGGGCCATCATCATCCTGGCCTTCACCCCATTGCCGTACTGGGTGGCCCGGGTCTTGGGACCGTTCACGCACTACCCCATCGGGCGCTACATGCTGGCGACGTTCGTCGGCCGGTTCCCACGGCTGTGGCTATACGCCCTGTTCGGCGCGTGGCTCCCCGTCTCGACGCCCGTCCTGCTGGCCGGGACCCTGGCGGTGACCGCCGCATTCCTTGTCGCTGCGATGATCCAGCGGCGCCGCGCCGCCCGTCCGGCGCCGACCTAGCAGCGGGGAGGGAGCCAGCGGCGCCGGTGGCTTGTTTCGCTCGAGGTTCCCTATTAATAAATACTTGTGACTACACGCGCCCTCTTCATACTTGCCGCCGCAGGCGTGGTCGTGGCGTCCTATGTGGCGTCCGTCCCCGCGCGCAGTGCCGCCCGGCCCACCTCCCGCCCCCTCGACGCACAGCTGGGCGACCTGCCCGTCGCTCAGGTGACCAACGACGCCCGCAAGGGCGAGCTGGTGATCGAGCTGGCGCCGGTGGACTTGCCCGCGGGGGCGGGGCATCATCACGGCCTGGACCAGCCTCCCGTCTCAGTGGCGGAGTTTCCCACGGGGGGCATGATCTACGGCTTCCGCACCGAACTGGTGGATGAGACGGGGCGCCAGCTCGCGCCGCAGCTGATCCACCATTTCAACGTGCTCGATCCGTCGCACCGCGAGCTGTTCCTGCCGATCGCCCAGCGCATCGCCGCGGGGGGCAAGGAGACGGGGGTCATCCGCATGCCCTGGCTCCTGTTCGGGTCGCCGTTCACGCGCGGGTCGAAGGTCGTGGCCAGCGCCATGCTGCACAACCCGACGGCGGAGAGCTATCGCGGCGTCCGCGTGCGGGTGGTGCTCTACTACATCGCCGAAAACCGGCCCTGGCCGCTGTTCCGCGTCTTTCCCTGGCAGCTCGACGTGGGGTTCCCAGTGGGGGACAAGTCGTTCGACCTGCCCCCGGGGCGGAGCGAACGGGCGTACGAGGGGAGTCCGGCGGTGGCAGGCGACATCGCGGTGATCGGCGGGCACCTGCACGAGTATGGCCTGAGCATCGAGCTGTCGGATGCGACCACCGGCGAGCTGATCTGGCGGGCGCAGCCGGCGCGGGACGCCAAGGGCGACGTGGTCGCGATGCCGATCGGGAAGTTGTACGGGCTGACCCACATCGGCACCCACATCGTCCCGGAGCACCGCTATCGGGTGCGGGTCGTCTATGACAATCCGACGGGGAAGGTGCTGCCGGAGGGAGGGATGGGCGTGGTCGCGGGTCTGTTCGTGCCGGACGGCGATGCGCCATGGCCGGCGATCAACCCGAACGACTCACTGTACCAGCAAGACCTGCGGCATTTCCTGCGGCTGCACGGCGTGTGGCTGGAAGCCAAGAAGGGCGGCATGACCATGCCGCACGGCGGCATGCCCATGCACCCCTAGGCGCCGCCGCCCGGCTCGACGCCGAGGTTCGCTACGGGGACGCGGCGGAGCGCGTCGACCTCCGCGGGCCGCATGACGCCGAGCATCAGCGCCGCCACCACAAGTCCCGCCAGCGCGTCCACCGCGTAGTGGAACTGGCCGTACACCACCGCCAGGATCAGGCCTGCCGTGAACGGCAGCAGCACCAACCCCAACGCCCGCCAATACCGCAGCGCCATGCCCGTCGCCACCACCGACGCTGCCACGTGCGAGGACGGGAAGGCCGCACCCCAGGAGTCGCCGCGGTCGAGCAGCCATTGGGCGAAGCGCGCCGGACCGACGTTGGTCGCGGCGTTGTGGGCGGCGTCGAAAGCGTAGCGGGGGCCCGCGACCGGAAAGAACAGGAACACGACGTAACACAGATAGAAGGTCACCATCACCGCGAGGATGGTGCGCCGCGACGCCTCCCGCCGCCCGACGAGCCAGAGCCCGAGCGGGGAGGCGTAGAGAATCGGATAATACGCGAGGTAGCAGGAGTGCAGGATCCAGGACAGCGCGGGGCTTGGCTGCTCGCGGATCCAGCGGTAGGCGACCTGCGAGCCGAACACCCACGCCTCGAACCGCTGAATGCCAAGGTCGTTTTGGAATCCCGCGTCGAGGGTCAGCACGCCGATCTCCGCGTACAGCGCGCCGAGCAGCAGCATCGGGTACCAATCGCCGAGGAAGCGGCCGGCCGCGCCGCCGGCGCGGGCCCGGGGCGCGAGCAGTACCAGCACGACGAGCAGGGCGTGCGCCACGAAGAGCCACTGCCACCCGGGGATTGGATCGCCTTGAAACGACAGCGCCACGGCGACCGTCGCGAGCCCCACGTATGCGAGGGTCGCGAGGTCGATCCCGGTGAACCGGCTTCCCCCCACCCCGTTCACAGCCATCCCACCTCCTGGTACCACGCCGCCGTGCGGGCCAGACCCGGCGCGAGGTCGATGCGCGCCCGCCATCCGGTGTCGCGCGTCAGCGCGTCGCCCCGGCAGGTCCAGGCGGGCGCAAGGTATTCGTTCGCCTTGTCGGCCGACAGCAATGTGGCACGCCCGGCCAGATGCGCGAGTGAGCCGACGACCCACAGGAGGCCACGGGCTGCGAGGGCCGGCACCGGGACGACGCGCGGCGTCGTGCCGAGCGCCCGGCCGCACGCGAGCAGCAGGGCCCGGCTGGTCGTGGGAGTCGGGTGGGTGGCGAAGTAGAGGCGGTTCTGGGCCCCAGGGCTGGTGCCCGCGGCGACGAGGGCGTGCGCCAGGTCTTCGGCGTGAATCATCGACAGCTCCTGCGAGCCGTCACCGAATACCGGCGTCACCCGCCAACGGGCGAGCTGGAAGATCTTCAGGGTGCCCCGGTCCCACTCGCCGTACACGACCGGCGGCCGGACGATCGTCCAGGGAAAGGGCATCGCCCGCACCAGCACCTCGGCCGCGAGCTTCGAGCGCCCGTAGTCGGTCACCGGGGCAGGGGGGCGGGTTTCGTCGATCGGGTGGCCCGGCGTGGCGGGGCCCGCGGCCGCCAGCGAGGAAACGAGGACGAAGCGCGTGACGCCGTGCTCCTGCGCCGCATCGAGGAGGTTCGCGGTGCCGTCCCGGTTCGTGGCCATGAACTCGATCGCGTCCCTGGCGACGATCTTGCCCGCGACGTGGAACACGAGCTCGGCGGCGGCGCATCCCTGGTGCAGGGCCGCCGCGTCGTCCAAATCACCGTGCACCAGTCGCACGTCGCGCCACCCCAGCCGCTCGGCCAGTTGGGGCCGGCGCACCAGGCATGTGACCTGGTCGCCGCGCGCCTGGAGCGCGCGCACCAGATGGGCGCCGACGAAGCCGGTGCCGCCCGTCACGAAGACGTTCACAGCGCCTTGTCGTAGACGCGGTAGGTCTTGTAGGGTCGGAATCCGAGCGCCCGGGCGCCGCTTTTCATGGGCTCGTTGTCTTCGAGGATCCAGCCGCCCTCGCCCCACACGTAGCCGCGCTTCGCCCCGTGCGTCCAGATCCAGTCGTACATGAGCCCGTCGATGCCGCGGCCGCGGTACTCGGGCACGACGCCGAGCAGCAGGACGCGGGCGCGGTGCGTCTTCCCGGCGTACCACAGCACTTTGAGGATCCCCGGGAAGAGGCGGCCCGAGGGATTGCGCTTGAGCGCCACGTTGAGATCGGGTAGCGCCACGCCGAAGCCCACGACCTCCCCGGCGCGCTCGGCGAAGACCACCAGGTCGGGAACGACGACCGGCTTCAGCTGCTTCGCGAGGTGGTCGATCTCCGCTTCGGTGAGCGGCACGAAGCCCCAGTTCTTCTCCCACGCCCTGTTGTAGAGCACCTTGACCAGCTCGACTTCCTGCGCGAAGTGTTTCATGTCGAGCGCGCGCAGCGTGATCCCGGCGCGCTCGGCCACGCGCTTCGCGATCCGGACCAGCCGCTCGGGCGGGCCGTCGCCGCTTCCCTCGTAGGCGAGCAGATCCTTCGCCTTGATGAACCCGTAGCGCTCGTGCAGGGCGACGTAGTAGGGCGGGTTGTGCGGCATCATCACGGTGGGCGGGGTGTCGAACCCGTCGACCAGCAGGCCGCACTCGTCGTTGATCGAGGGGCTCATCGGGCCGCGTATGGTGTCGAAGCCGCGGGCGCGCAGCCACGCGCCCGCGGCGTCCCACAGGGCGTTGGCGACGGCCTGGTCGTCCACGGACTCGAAGAACCCGTAGAACCCGACCTTGTCGTGATGGACTTCATTGTGCGCGTCGTTCTTGATCGCGGCGATCCGTCCGACGATCCGGCCTCCCGAGCGCGCGAGGAAGTACTGGGCGGTGGCGTGTTGGAAGAACGGATTCTTCCCCGGGGAGAGCAGCGTGCGGACATCCATCCGCAGTTGCGGCACCCAGAGCGGATCGCCGCGATAGTGCTCGTAGGGGAAGGCGATGAAGCGTTCGAGGTCGCGCCCGCCGGAGACGGGCGCGATCTCCACTGCGCTCAGATGACCCCCAGCGCTTTCCCGAGCCGGGCGAAGGCATCGAGGGCGAAATCGATCTGCTCCGCCGTGTGGGTCGCCATCAGGCTGGTGCGGAGGCGGCACTGCGACGGCGGCACCGCGGGCGGCACCACCGGATTCGTGAACACGCCGGCGTCGAACAGCTGGCGCCAGAACAGGAAGGTCTTGTCGAGCGGCCCGATCAGCACCGGCACGATCGGGGTCTCGGTCGGTCCGATGTCGAACCCCAGGCCGCGCAGCCCCTCCTGGAAGCGGCGGGCATTCACCCAGAGCCGTTCGCGCCGTTCGGGCTCCCGCTCCATCACGTGGAGGGCCGCCAGCACGCCGGCGGTGTTCGACGGCGGCAGGGCGGCCGTGAAGATGAGCGGGCGCGCGTGGTGGCGCAGGAAGTGGATCACGCTCTCGGTGCCCGCCGCGAATCCGCCGATCGACGCCAGCGACTTCGAGAAGGTGCCGACGATGATGTCCACTTCGTCCACCACGTTGAAATGGGCCGCGGTGCCGTCTCCCTTGGGGCCGAGCACGCCCACCGAGTGGGCGTCGTCGAGCGCCAGGGCGGCGCCGTATTTCTGGGCGATCTTGAGGAGCCCCGGCACGTCGGCGATGTCCCCTTCCATCGAGTAGATGCCGTCCACGATGATCATCGTGCCCGTGCCCTCGGGCACGCGTTGCAGCTTCCGCTCGAGGCCGGCCAGGTCGCCGTGGTTGAACCGCACGGTCTCGCCGTGCGACATCTTGGCGCCGTCCACGATCGAGGCGTGGTCCAGCTTGTCGAGGAAGACGACGTCACCGCGCCCCACCAGGCCCGAAATCAGCCCCAGGTTGGCCTGGTATCCAGTCGAGAAGACGAGACATGCCTCCTTACCGAAATACTCGG
>JBGPOM010000136.1:0-5668 GCA_041488075.1 Gemmatimonadota bacterium | reverse complement strand
GTTCATACGTGCTCCTCAAGAAAGAGTGGGCACAGCAAACGGCTCGTCTCGGCGACTACTTCGGCTCCCCGGGCACGCCCAGCTCGGTCATGGCCCGCAGGTCCAACACTCGGTCGAGCTCCTCGCCCTTGAGTAGTCCTTTCTCGATCACGAGTTGGCGCACCGTAATGTGCTTGGCCACGGCTTCCTTGGCGAGCTTGGCGGCCTCGGCATAGCCGATCTTCGGCGCCAGGGCGGTCACGAGCGCAGGACTGCGCTCGAGCCAGTACGCGCACTGCACCGCGTCCGCCTCAACCCCCTCGACGCAACGCTCCGCCAGCACCCGGCTCGCATTGGTGAGGAGGAGCATGGAGAAGAGCACATTGTGCGCGATGATCGGCATCATCACATTCAACTCGAGTTGGCCCGCCTCCGCGGCCGCCGCCACCGTCACGTCGTTTCCGATCGCCTGGAAGCACACCATGTTCACCATCTCGGGGATCGACGGGTTCACCTTCCCCGGCATGATGCTCGACCCTGGTTGGACCGCCGGGAGCACGACCTCAGCGAGGCCCGTGCGGGGCCCCGAGGCGAGCAACCGGAGATCGCTCGCCACCTTGCCCAGGTCCACCGCATAGGTGCGCAACGCTCCCGAGAACGCCGTCGCGTCCCCCATCGACTGCATCAGTTGGACGCGGTCTTTCCCCTCGCGCACCTCGAGGCCGGTGATCGCGCGCAGGTGCTTCACCATCAGGGCCGGATAGCGCGGCTCGGCGTTCAGGCCCGTCCCCACGGCCGTTCCGCCGATGCCGAGGTCGCGCAGATCGTCCGCCGCCCGCACCAGGCGCTCCCGATTGCGCAGGACGGTGTGCCCGTAGGCCGTGAACTCCTGTCCCAGCCGCACCGGCGTCGCATCCTGCAGGTGTGTCCGGCCCGACTTCACGATCGCGTCGAACGTCTTGCCTTTGGCGAGGAAGGCCCGGGCGAGGCGGTCCAAGGCCTCGAGCAGCGCCGGCAGCTCGGTGAGGGCGGCGAGCCGGATGGCCGTGGGAATCACGTCGTTGGTGGACTGGGCCATGTTGACGTGATCGTTGGGGTGCACCGGCGCGTACGCGCCCCGCTTGCCGCCCAACAGCTCGTTGGCGCGGTTCGCCAGGACCTCGTTCGCGTTCATGTTGTGGGAGGTGCCGGCCCCCGCCTGGTACGGATCGACAACGAACTGGTCGCGGTGCTCCCCCCCGAGGATCTCGTCGGCCGCGCGGACGATGGCGTCGGCGAGCTTGGCGTCGAGACGGCGGGTCTCTTTGTGCGTGAGCGCTGCGGCCTTCTTGATCCGGACGACGGCGTCGACGAAAGGGGCGAGCGGGCGCAGATTGGAGATGGGAAAGTTGTGCCGCGCCCGCTCCGTTTGAATGCCCCAGAGAGCCCCGGCGGGGACGGGCAGCTCGCCCAGAGGATCGCGTTCGACGCGCGTTGCGCTCATCGCCTCGTTCCGTTCCGTCCGACTGCCGTTCGTCTCGAGCCAGGAATCGTCCATGGAGCCCCAAGAGCTGGTCCAACGCCTGGAGGACCGCGCGGTCTTCCGCGCCGACACGATGGCCAAGGTCGACTGTTTCCGGTCCGACCATCTACTCGTGGGGCTCAATTGCTTCGAGCCCGGCCAGTCTCAGGCGGTCCACGCGCACGCCGGCGCCGACAAATTCTATGTGGTGGTGAGCGGAAAGGCCAATTTTGTCGTCGGCGAGCGGACCGTGGCGGCGGGTCCGGGGGACCTCATCCTGGCTCCGGCGGGAGTCCCACACGGCGTCGCGCGAGCGCAGACCCGGACGGTCGTCCTCGTCGCGATCGCCCCCGCCCCCGCGCACGCATCTAGCGCCGGCGCCGGAACCAGCCGACGGTGAACAGCTCCTTGGCGGCCGCGGCGCCATGCGTGCGCACCAGCAGGTAGACCCCGAGGATCGTGAGCAGCAACGCCGTGTAGAAGCGCCACAGGAGCAGCATCATCACGCTTTGGCCCGGCGGGAAGTCTCCCGCGAATCCCGACAGAAACGCGACTTCGATGCCGCCGCCCCCCGAGGGGAGCGGCACGACGAGACCCGCCTGCAGGAGCGCCAACGCCCCGAAGAACATCTCGCCGAACGGGGGCGCGCCGGGCATGCCCCAGGCGAGGGCCGGCAGCACGAGGGCCCGCGCCGTCAGGCTCACGAACGTCAGCACCGCCCCGGCGCCGAGCACCCACCAGGGGGCCCGCCGCACGTGCGCGATCGCGACGCGCCATTGCCGCCGCACGCGGTGCCGGATCGCGCCGGCGCGCGCCAGGCGCTGCAGCCCGTAGATCGCGAGCAGCACGACGAGGGCCACGAGCTCGACGGTAACGAGATCCCGGGCCAGGCTGTGCCCCAGCCAGCGACCGGCCCGCTCACTCCAATCGGGGATGTAGTGAACGCCGAGCGCGAGGACGATGAGCCCGAAGACGGGCCATTCGGCCGCCACCTCGACCCCGAGCGCCACGAGCGCCGTGACCGGCCGCACGCCGGACCACGTCAGACCGAGGAAGCGCGCCGGCTCGCCGCCCAGCCGGTTCGGGGTCAACGTCGAGGCCGCTTCGCCGTAGAGGTTCAGGCGGAGGGCGTCGGTGAACGACAGCGCGCCGCCGGCCGCCCAGGTGGCGAGCTGGATCCGCCAGACGCGGGTCAGGCAATCGAGCGCGAGGAGCAGCAGCGCGAAGAGGTGGCTCACAGGTCGTCCATCGCTGGTGGGCGCTCCAGAGTGAGCGGCCCGCGCGGCACGTGCTGGCACGCAAGCCGCCATCCCTGCGCCACGAGGGGGCCGAGCCGCGCGTGGTCCAGCCGCGCGGCGGGCAGGGTGCCGGCCACGACGCGGACGCGGCAGCTTGTGCAGTTCCCGACCCCGCCGCACACCGTCTTGAGCGGCATATCGGTCAGCTCCGCGACCTCGAGGAGCGTCCGGCCGCCAGCGGCAGCGACGACGGCGCCGTCGGGGAGAAACGTCACCTGGATGTCAGTCAGCGCAGTCGCCCAGCGGATACACGAACCCGCAGTTGGCGCACGGATTCTTGCACCCCCACGGCTTGGGCCGCACCTCGGCACCGCACCGCAGGCACGTGGGCCGGGCGCGCGGCCTAGGCGAGCCGGGCGGCGCCGGTGAGGAAGGGGTTGGAGCGGCGTTCGCGTCCGACAGTCGTTTCGGGTCCATGTCCGGTGTACACGATGGTCGTATCGGGCAGGGAGAGCAACTCGCGCTCGATGCTGGCGATCAGCGTTGCGAAATCGCCGCCGGGCAAATCGGTGCGCCCGATCGACCCCGCGAACAGTACGTCGCCACTGAACACCACGCCGGGCCCCACGAGCGAGACGCTTCCGGGCGAGTGCCCCGGAGTGTGCCGCACGACGAAACTCAGTTCCCCGACGCGCAGCGTCTCCCCGGGGGTGAAGGCCCGGTCGGGAGGCGGCAGCCGGGAAGGTACCGCCAGCCCGAACCACGCCGCCTGCTCAGGGACGGCGTCGTACAGGGGCCGGTCGGCTGGGTGCAGCCACACCGGGGCGCCCGTCTCCGCCGCCACGCGGGACACGCCGAGGACGTGGTCCAGGTGACCGTGGGTCAGCCAGATGGCGACGGGTCGCGCGCCCGTGGCGGCGACCTGCTGGAGGATCAGCCCCGCGTCTTCGCCCGGATCGACAACGGCGCACTCCCCCGCCCGCTCGTCCACGACGAGGTAGCAGTTCTCCACGAACTGGCCGTTCGGGACTTGGACGATCCGCATCAGTCCCCTTTGCGCAGCGCCTTCAGGTACTTCTCGACCGCGATCGCCGCGGTGGTCGCGTCCCCGACGGCCGTCGTGATCTGGCGGGTCAGCTGGCTGCGCACGTCTCCCGCGGCGAACAGGCCGGGCACCGACGTCATCATCCGCTCGTCGGTGATGAAGTAGCCGCCCGCGTCGTGGTGGACGTGACCCTCGATGAGCTGGGTGTTGGGCTTGAACCCGACGAAGACGAACACCCCGCCGACGGGGAGGTTGGTCCGCTCGCCGGTGCCGGCGTCCTCGAGCACGATGTGCTCGACGCCCTTCTCGTTGCCGACGATTTCCGGGACGACGGTGCTCCGGATCACCTCGATCTTCGGGTTGGCGAAGGCGCGCTCCTGGAGGATCTTGGAGGCGCGGAACTCGTCGCGCCGGTGCACGATGTGCACCTTGCTCGCGTAGCGGGTCAGATAGTCGGCCTCTTCCATCGCGGCGTCGCCGCCGCCCACCACGGCGAGTCGTTCGCCCTTGAAGAACGCGCCGTCGCACACCGCGCAGTAGGAGACGCCCTTCCCCGCGTACTCCTTCTCCCCCGGGATCCCGAGCTTCACCGGCGTCCCCCCCGCCGTGAAGATCACCGCGGGGGCGCGATAGATGTCGCCGCGGGCCGTCTCGACGTCGAACCAGCCGTCCTTCGCCTTGCGCACGCGCTCCACCGTGTCGGTCAGAATCTCGGCGCCGAATTTCTTGGCGTGCGCGGCCATCTTCTGGGCGAGATCCCATCCCTTGATGCTCTCGAACCCGATGTAATCCTCGATCAGGTCCGTGTTCAAGAGCTCGCCGCCGGGGGCGCCGCGCTCGATGGTGAGCGCCGTGAGCATCCCCCGTCCCGCGTACAGCGCGGCGCACAGGCCCGCGGGCCCCGCGCCCACAATGATGACGTCGTATTGCCGTTTGCCGTTCTCAGACATGCGTCCGGAATTCCAGTCGCGGGGGATCCCCCTCCCCCGCCAGGGCCCGCGCCAGCTGCGCGCGGAAGTGAATCGTCTCGAACTCCACCTCGGGCCGCTCCGGCCCGGCGAGTCGTTCCAGGGCCGCCGCGCCCACCACGATCGTCCCGTGACGGTTGCCGCGGGCGCGGTGCAGCAGCGCCGCCGCGGCCTGGATCAGTCCCTGGAAGACCCGAGCTTCGTCTTCTCTAATAATAGAACGCCACACGGTTTCCAGCGCCTCGTGCGCGTGCCAATACTCGCCGGCGTTGAAGAGGTCGCGTGCATGCTCGAGATAGCGGCGGCGCTCCGCCGGGCTCACACGGGCCCGAGGCTCAGCAGGTTGACCGCGCCGTGACAGCTCGAGATCGTCCCCACCAGCACTCCCGCGGGCGCACCGCTCGCCCCGGCCTCCGCCACCAGCCGGTCGCCCGCGAGCACCGCCTGCACCGCAAACGTCCCGACGCCGAACACGTGGTGCCGGCACACGAACAGCGCGGGGCCGGCCACGGAACGGCCGGCCCGACGCAGCCGCTCCGCGAGGGCGCGGACCGCGTCGCCCATCTCCCAGGTGCGGGGTGCGCCGATGGCGGGACACAGGGCGGGCTCGATGCAGTGCGTGGGGCAGATCCAGTCGGCGAAGGAGACGTACCGGGTGGCGTCCGGCGCGGTGCGGTCGTAGGGGGTGCCGATCGCGCCGGGCACCGGCTCGACGCTGACCCTCCGCCCGGGCCAGCGCTGCCGCGCGCGCGCCAGCACCCACTCGAACATCAGGTGCGGCATGTGGGGCGAGGGCACGATGTGGTCGTCGGCCGCGCCGGGCAGGAAGGCGTCGAAGAACGCGCCCCACTCGCTCGTCGCATAGCGGCGGTCCGGCGCCTCGCCCAGCTCCCGCCGGGCACGGCAGTCGGGGTCGCGATCCACGACGACCACGGAG
>JBGPOM010000135.1:0-5690 GCA_041488075.1 Gemmatimonadota bacterium | reverse complement strand
GACGAACAGGTCGGCCTGCGCCAGCGTCGGCACGAAGCTCGGTTTGGGCTGGACGTAATGCGGGTTTTCGTCGCCGACGGCGATGGAGCTCACGATGCCGTGGTCGCCCACGATCTCGCGGGCGATCGAGGCGTAGGTCGTGAGCGAGGTCACGACCTTGACCGGCGCCGCCGCCGGAGGGGGGGGGGGCGCGCCGCCGGCGACCGGCAGGGAGTCCGCTAGGCCGAGCGACAGCAGCAGCGGGATGAGGGCTATCATGTCAGTAGGTCTCGTGTTTGTGGGGGCCGATGGCCCAGACCGCCTGGAGGGCGATCTGGTGTGTGGCGGTCGCGCTGGCGACCCGCTGCCATTGGTACTGCGCGCGCAACAATACCCACTCGCTCTGCCACATCGTGAGCGACGGGACAATCTGGCGCGTGATCTCGCCGAAGGTGGGCGACTCGACGTAGTCGTACCGCAGGCCGGCGATGAACCGCTGGTTCAACTTGTAGGTCGTGCCGACGTAGCCGCCCAGCCGCGTGGGGCCGGCGCCCGCCACGTGCTTCTGCAGGGCGAGCAGCTCGCCCCGGAGCGTCCACTCGCTGTACATCGCGCGGGCCGGCGGCCGCCACGTCAGGCGGAACTCGACCCCGCCCACCCGCGTACGCAACGCGGAGTCGGGGTTCGTGCCGTACAGGGCGGTCCCGCCGATCTGCATGTAGGCGGAGCGGCTCAGCTGCCAGAAGTTGAGCAGGTGCGCGAGGTAGGTCGGCCGGCCGCCGTCGCCGAACAGCTCCGCGTCACTCGCGCTGCGGGTGAGCTGCGCCACGACCTCGTGGGTGCCGAGCCCGCCGAACGCGCGGTACAAGGAGATCCCCGTGCCGGCGAGCCCGTCCTCCCCGAGGTAGCTCGTGAGCACGAGCGGGTACTCGGTCTCGGGCACGGCGTGAAGGTGCCAGCGGTTCAGCTCCCCGAACTGCTGGCGGAACCTCCCGACGTCGAGGCGGAGCCGCCCCGGCAGGCCGGTCCAGTACGCATAGCCCTCCTCGAGACTCGCCACGCCGCGCTCGACGCTCACGAAGATCTTGGTGTGCGAGTAGGGATCGAGCGCCGACTGGAATCCGATCTCGAACTCGCGCGGGTCGAAGTTGTCCCGCTGGACCCCGCGCGCGGTGGCGTACCCGCGGATGTCGCCCGTCACGCTGATTTCGGGATTCAGCTGGGATTGGCTGCGCTCGCGGCCGACGAACTTCCGGTCCGACGCGGTGTCGGCCGTTTGGGTCGTGTCGCGGCCCACCGCGGCAGCGGCGGCCGCCCGCAGCGCGGCCAGGTCGTCCCCCGGGGGGGGGAGGGCGGGGGCCGTGTCCCGCGCCGCGGCGGACCGGCGCGCGAGACGCGCCAGCTCGATGCGCAACGAGTCGAGGCGCGCCCGCAGCACCCGAAGGTCGGCGGCGAGCGAATCCACCTGCCGCTGAACGGGCGTGGGCTGCTGCGCCGCGGCCGGTGCCGCGAAACCCGCGGCGGCGATGAGTGCCGCGTAAAATGTGCGAGTCATGTCGATGTCATCTCCTGTCGGTACGTCGGAGCCAGGGCGCCCGCAGACTGCGGAGCGCGCGTCCTACGGGTGCTACGACAGGAGGGCGGGGGGAGCTCGGGCGGGGGCGGTGAGGTGAACGGTGGCGCCGGAGAGCGGAACCGGGTCGAGCTGCAAGGCTACTACCGGTTCGGGGCGGGACGGCATTGTGATCGCGGTCTGCTGGACGGCGACCCGTGTGCCGGCGTAGTGACACAGCGCGCAGCGCAGCGCATCGTGCACCACGGGACACCCCAGCTCGTGCTGCGCCTCGATGTGGCTGGCGACCGTGAGGGGCTCGGCGGCGTCCGCCAACGTGACCGCGCCCCCCGCTACCGCCTGCAGCACGAGCAGCAGGGCGGCGAGCGACGGGGTGCCACGACGACGGCTGATCCGCGGTGCGATCACGCCTCTCCTACGGTTGAGGTCGACCGTTCGCCGGAGCGGCCGTAGGCACGGAGCCGCCGCAGCATCCGCCGGTCGTGCCGGATCGGGTCGTCCAGCTTCGGCGTCTCGATAATCTTAATCACGTCCCGGAAACGCGGGTCCGCCATGATGCGCCGGAACGGCTCCGGGCCGATCGTGCCTTCGGCGATCCACTCGTGCCGGTCGAGGTGCGACCCCTGGACAGCCTTGGAGTCGTTCAGGTGCAAGCACTTAAGGAGATCGAGACCGACCGCCCGGTCGAACGCCTCCCACACCCCGCCGATCCCGCCGGCCACGTCATACCCCGCCGCGTGCAGGTGTGCCGTGTCGAGACAGAACCCCACGCGAGCCCGCGCCGGCTCGGGCAACGCGTCCCGTAAGCCGCGAAGCTCCTCGAACGTCGCCCCGAGCGCGGTGCCCGCCCCCGCTGTCCCCTCGATCAGGACCCCGACGTCTCCCGGCACGGCCGCCAGGCACTCGGCGTAGCCCCGCGCGTTGCGCTCGAGCCCCGCCGCCCGCTCATCCATGTAGTTCCCCGGGTGCGAGACCACCCATGGAATTCCCAGCGAGCGGCAGCGCGTCAGCTCGCCGATGAACGACCGGATACTCTTCGCGCGCAGTGCGTCATCGGGCGAGGCGAGGTTGATGAGGTAGCTGTCGTGCGCCACCGCGGCGCGAATGCCGTGCTGCGCCAGCGCCGCCCGGAAGCGGGCGACGGCCGCGGCGTCGAGCGCCGGCTCGCGCCACTGGTTCGGCGTCTTGGTGAAGAGCTGGATAGCGGTCGCGCCAATCTGCCCGCCGCGGGCGGGCGCCTCGGCGACGCCGCCTTGCGTCGAGACATGGGCGCCCAGCAAGCTCACGAGCGGCTCTCCTCCGCGAATCCGAGCCGCGAGATGAGCGGCACGAACCGCACGCCCCCCGCGCGCCGCTCCTCGAGCCCACGCCCCGTGCGCTCGAGGATGACCAGCTCTTGGGACGCCAGGTCACCCAGGGGAATGACGAGCCGGCCGTGAGGCCCGAGCTGGGCCAGCAGTGGGTCGGGCACGCGCGGGGCGGCGGCGGTCACGACGATGCCGTCGAACGGCGCTTCCTCCGGCCAGCCGGCAGCGCCGTCGCCCAGGCGGGTCCGGATGTTCGTGAGCCCGAGCCGCCGGAAGCGCTCCTCTGCCTCCACCAGGAGGTCGGGCAGCCGTTCGACCGTGAAGACGGCGCCGGCGAGGCGGGCGAGGATGGCCGTCTGGTAGCCCGAGCCGGTTCCGATCTCGAGCACGCGGCCCTGGCGGCGGGGGGCGAGGTACGCCGTCATCAGGGCGACGATGTAGGGCTGGGAAATCGTCTGCCCGCCGCCGATGGGCAGCGGCGCGTCGTCGTAGGCGTTGCGGGCGAGGTGGGGCGGCACGAACCATTCGCGTGGCGCCCACGCCATGGCGGCGAGCACGCGGCCGTCCCGGATCCCGCGACTGGCGAGCTGGCGCGCGATCATGCGGCGTCGCAGGCGCCGCGTTTCGGGCGCGGGTCGGCGTGCTTGCCGTGGCATCGGCTGAACTATACCTTGGCCCGGCACATCGCGCGCGAGAGAATGACTTGCCGGACGCCGTCCGCCACCGAATCCTCCTGATCGGAAACCCCGCCGCTCGACCCGAGGGGTTGGAGCGGCTGCTTGTGCGCGGGGGGTTCCAGGTCACGGAGGAGTCGCAATCGGGGGGCGGGAGTGCGCCGCCCGACTTGCTCCTCTACACGGCGGAGCCTGGCGCGGTGAGGCTGGCCGATCAAGTGCGCGATCTCATCGCGCACCCTGGGTACGGGGGGGCGCCGGTCTTCGTGATCCTCACCGGCGGTGGGGTCGAGGCGGCGACCGACGCGCTGCTCGCGGGCGCGCGCGACGTGCTGCTCGCGCCCGTGCACTTGCCCGAGCTGCGGGCGCGGCTCGATGCCCATCTCTTCGTCCGCGCGGAGCTGCGGGACGCCCAGGAGGCGCTGCGCGGTCGCGATCTCCTGTTCGACATTTTCCAGGAGGTCTCCGCCGCCCTCCGCGCCGACGAGATCTTCCAGACGCTGGTGCGCCGGGTGGGGCAGGCGTTCGGCCTCTCGCATTGCTCGTTCGTGCTCACGGCGCCGGGGGAGGACAAGGGGCGCGTCGTGGCGGTGTACGAGAACCCCGCCATCCGGGACCTGCGCGTGGAGCTCGAGCGCTATCCCGAGATCCAGGAGGCGATTCGTACCGAGCGGCCGGTCGTGATCAACAACGTGCACGAGCATCCGCTCTTCGAGTCGATCCGCAAGCACTGGTCCCAGCAGCAGATCGAGGTCAACGTGCAGTCGGCCGTGGCGCTCCCGGTGTTCGTGCAAGGGCGGGCGGCGGGCGTGTTCTTTCTGCGGACGGAGAAGGGGGACCCGCAGCTGCGGTCGGAAGACGTCGCCTTCGCCAACACGATCGCCCAGGCCGCCGCCCGCGTGCTCGAAAACGAAGAGCGGCGGTCGGCGATCTACCGCCGCCAGGTCAGCGCGGGCGCGACCGACGAGATGACCGGCTGCGGGTCGCTCGACGCCCTCGACCGCCGGGTGCGCGACGAGTTCGAGCGGGCGCGGCGCTACTCGCTGCACTTCTCGCTCGTGCTGGTGGACATCGATCGCCTGCGTGACATCAACGAGCGGCTGGGCCAGCCGGCGGGTGACCGCATGCTCGGGGAGATCGGCGCGATCCTGCAGCGCGAGATCCGCGCGCCGGACTTCGTGGCGCGCTACGGCGGCGACGAGTTCGCCTGCATCCTCCCCGAGACCGACGGACCCGGCGGCCGCCATTTCGTCGAGCGGCTGCGTCAGGTGTTCGGCCGCCACACCTTCGCCGACCTGGGCCCGGGGAAGGCGCCCACGATCTCCGCCGGCGTCGTCGCCTACCCGCACTCCGAGGCGCTGCGGCCGGAGGACCTGTTCACGTTGGTGGAAAGCGCGCTGCAGCGCGCCAAGGGCGCGCCCGAGCGCATCGCCGTGGCGGGGCCGACGGGTTAGAGAGCTAGTCGAGCGTCTTGTGGAAGCGGCGCACGGCGAGCGCGATCAGCCACACCGCGAAGACGACGAGCAGCAGTATCTCGTGCCACAGCTCCGGCACGCCGACGCCCTTCAGCAGGATCCCCCGCAGCACCTTCAGGAAGTGGGTCAGCGGCAATAGTGCGCCGAGCCACTGGAACGCGAGCGGCATCGCCTGGCGGGGGAACATGAACCCGGAGAGCAGGATGTTGGGGAGCACAAAAAAGAAGCTCACCTGCATCGCCTGCTGCTGCGTGCGCACCAAGGTCGAGACGAAGAGACCCAGCGCCAGGCTCGCCACGATGAACACGAGCGCGACGGTGTAGAGCAGCAACACGTTGCCGGTGAGCGGCACGTCGAACACGAAGCGGCCGAGCACGAGCACCGCCGTCATCTGCACCATCCCTACGCCGACATATGGCGCGATCTTCCCGAGCATCAGCTCGGTCTTGGTGATGGGCGTGACGATCAGCTGCTCCAGCGTGCCGCGCTCGCGCTCGCGCACGATGGCCATCGCGGTGATCAGCACCATCGTGATGGTGAGGATCACCCCCACCAGCCCGGGCACGATGTAATTCGGACTGCGGAGGCCGGGGTTATAACGCGGCCGGACGCGCGCCTCGAGCGGCAGCTGCGTTCTGCCCGCGGAGGCCGAGAGAATCGCGAGGTTCCGCACCTGTGCTAG
>JBGPOM010000134.1:0-5690 GCA_041488075.1 Gemmatimonadota bacterium | reverse complement strand
GGATCAACCAGATCGACGTGAACATCATGACCGCCGAGGACCCGGTCGAGTACAACCTGATGGGGATCAATCAGGTACTCGTCCGGAACGAGGTGGGGATGACGTTCGCCGCGGCGCTGAAGGCATTCCTGCGCCAGGATCCGAACATCATCATGGTGGGAGAGATCCGCGACTTGGAGACCGGCTCCATCGCGATCAAGGCCGCGCTCACCGGCCACCTGGTGCTCTCGACGTTGCACACCAACGACGCCCCGTCCACCATCACCCGCATGGTGGATATGGGCATCGAGCCGTTCAACGTGGCGAGCGCGGTGAACCTGATCGTGGCGCAGCGCCTCGTGCGCCGCATCTGCAAGGATTGCAAGCAGGAGCATGCATATTCTCCCGAAGAGATGCATGCCTTTGGGATCGACAAGAAGGAAGGGCCGTTCTTCAAGGGCGCCGGGTGCGACACCTGCGCCGGGTCCGGGTACAAGGGACGGCAGGGGTTGTACGAGGTGATGGCGCTGTCGAGCCCGCTGCGGCGGGGGATCCTCAAAGGCGCCTCGACCGAGGAACTGCGCGACCTCGCCGTCCAGGAGGGCATGCTGACGCTGCGCATGGACGGCATGGTGAAGGTCAAGAAGGGCGTCACGACGCTGGAAGAAGTCGTCAAGGAAACCGCGGCCGGCTAAGGGAGAACCGAGCGATGCCGATAAACCTTCGAGCCCTGCTCGAGGAGATGATCGAGAAGGACGCGTCCGATCTCCACATCGTGGCGGGGGAGCGCCCCAAGCTCCGCGTGGACGGCGACATCGTGAATGCCTCCACCGAGGAGGTGCTCACGCCCAAGGACACGCTGTCGCTCGCCTATTCGGTGCTCACCGAGAATCAAAAGAAGCGCTTCGAGACGGAGAACGAGCTCGACTTCTCGTTCGGGATCCAGAACCTGGCGCGGTTCCGCGGCAACTGCTTCAAGCAGCGCGGCTGCGTCTCGGTGGTGATCCGGCAGATCCCTTTCACCGTGAAGACCTTCGACGACCTGGGCTTGCCCCCGGTGATCGCGCAGCTCGCCAACCGGCCGCGCGGCCTCGTGCTGGTGACCGGCCCTACGGGCTCGGGCAAGAGCACGACCCTCGCCGCCATGATCGACAAGATCAACAAGGAGCTGAAGGGGCACATCATCACGGTCGAAGACCCGATCGAGTTCATCCACCGGCACCAGAACTGCATCGTCAACCAGCGCGAAGTGGGGACGGACACCAACAGCTTCTCGGCCGCGCTGAAGTACGCGCTGCGCCAGGACCCGGACGTCGTGCTGATCGGCGAAATGCGCGACCTGGAGACGATCCAGGCGGCGCTCACCATCGCCGAGACGGGCCACCTGGCGTTCGCCACGCTGCACACCAACTCCGCGATGGAGAGCATCAACCGCATCATCGACGTCTTCCCGTCGCACCAGCAATCGCAGGTGCGCGCGCAGCTCGCGTTCGTGCTGGAGGGCGTGCTCACGCAGACGCTGCTGCAGCGCGCCAAGGGACGAGGCCGCGTGATGGCGGCGGAAATCATGATCTGCACGTCGGCGATCCGCGCCCTGATCCGCGACGACAAGGTCCACCAGATCGAGTCGTCGATGCAGGCGGGGAAGAAGTTCGGGATGCAGACCTTGAACGACGCGCTGTACCAGCTCTACATGGCCCGGGAAGTCACGAAGGATGAATGCCTGCGCGTCACGTCCAAGCCCAACGAGTTCCTGCGGACCATCGGGGAAGTGCCGCCCGACGAGAGGGACGGGGCCCCGGGCCCCGGCGCGCCGCAAGGCGGTCCATCCAAGGTCGCCGCGCGCCGCTGAGGCGCGCGGCAGGGGAGTGAGCTATGCCGGTCTACGAATACACAGCGCGGAACTTGAAGGGCGGTCTCGTCCAGGACAAGATCGACCTCCCCTCGCGCGACGACGTCGTCGCCCACCTGCGCAAGAACCGCATGGTGGTCGTGCAGGTCCGCGAGGCCAAGAACAAAGGCGGCGGGCTCGGCGACTTCTTCAAGCCCGGCATCAAAACGCGGGACGTCGTCATCTTCACGCGCCAGTTCGCCACGATGATCAACTCGGGGCTGCCCCTCGTCCAGGCGCTCGACATCCTGTCCCAGCAGACCGAGAATAAGGTCCTCGCCGACGTCACGCGCCAGGTCGTGTACGACGTCGAAAGCGGCCACACCCTCGCCGACGCGCTGCGCAAGCACCCGAAAGCCTTCACCGACCTGTACGTCAACATGGTGGCCGCGGGCGAGGCCGGCGGTATCCTCGACACCATCTTGCTCCGTCTCGCCACCTTCCTCGAGAAGAACGACCTGATCGTACGAAAAGTGAAGGGTGCGATGATCTACCCGGCCGTGATTTTCTCGGTCGCCGGCATCGCCATTTCGGTGCTGCTCATTTTCGTCATCCCGACGTTCCAGAGCATGTTCGCGTCGGTGAACCTCGAGCTGCCGCTCCCCACCCGCATCGTGATCGGGGCGAGCAACCTGCTCAAGAACTACTGGTGGGCGATCATCGCGGTCTCCGTCGGCAGCGTGTGGGCCCTCAACCGATACTACCACACCACCCCGGGCAAACTTCAGATCGACAAGCTCTTGCTCAAGACGCCCGTGCTCGGCGACCTGCTCCGCAAGTCCGCCGTGTCGCGCTTCACCCGCACCCTCGGCACGCTGATCTCCTCGGGCGTCTCGATCCTTGATGGGCTCGAGATCACCGCCCGCACCGCCGGTAACATGGTGATCCACAATGCCGTGATGGAATCGCGCGCGTCGATCGCCGGCGGTGAGACGATCGCGGGTCCGCTCGCCAAGTCCAAGGTGTTCCCGCCCATGGTGATCTCGATGATCGCCGTCGGCGAACAGACCGGTGGCCTCGACGAGATGCTCACCAAGATCGCCGACTTCTACGACGACGAGGTCGATGCCGCCGTCAGCGCCCTGCTGTCGCTGATGGAGCCGATCATGATCGTCGTCCTGGGCGTCATCGTCGGCGGCATGGTGGTGGCCATGTACCTCCCGATCTTCGACATGGTGAACGCGGTCCAATAACGACGCCCACGGCTCGCACTCCCCCCCTTTCCCAAGCGGCGCTGCTGCTCACTCGCAGCGACGTCGCGGATCTGCTGGACCTGGACGCCTGCATCGCCGCCGTGGAGGAGGCGTTCCGCCGCCACGGCGAGGGCGGCACCGAAACGGGGGTGCTGGGCATCCACGTCCCGGGGGGCGGTTTCCACATCAAGGCCGGGGTCCTGCGCCTCGGCCGGTCCTACTTTGCCGCGAAGACCAACGCCAACTTCCCCGAGAACCCCGAGCGGCACGGCCTCCCCACCATCCAGGGCGTGATCGTCCTCGCCGACGCGGAGCTCGGCACCCCCCTCGCCGTCCTCGACTCGATGGAAATCACGACCCTCCGCACCGGCGCGGCCACCGCCGTGGCGGCGCGGTTTCTGTCCAACGCGGATGCCCGGAGCGCCGCGATCATCGGCTGCGGCAACCAGGGACGGGTCCAGCTCCGGGCGCTGCTGCGTGTGCGGCCGATCGCCCGCGTGCGGGTGTACGATCAGGATCGCCTCCGCGCCGCGGCGTTCGCGCGCGATCTGGCCTCTGAGTTGGGGCTCGACATCCAGGTCGCGACCGATCCCGCGGCCGCCGCCCGGACCAGCGACATCGTCGTGACCTGCACGCCCGCCCGCCAGGCGATTCTCGATGTCGGCGACGTCGCGCCGGGGAGCTTCGTCGCGGCGGTCGGAGCCGACAACCCTGACAAGCAGGAGATTGCACCCGCGCTGCTGGCCGGCAGCCGGGTCGTGGTGGACGTGCTCGAGCAGGCGGCGACGATGGGGGACCTGCACCACGCGATCGCCGCCGGCGTGATGACCCGGGAGGACGTCGCCGCGGAGCTGGGCCAGATCGTGGCGGGTCGGGTCCCACCCCCGGGGCGTGGCGGAAGCCCCATCGTGTTCGATTCGACCGGGATGGCGCTGCAGGATGTCGCCGCTGCCGCCGCGGTCTACGAGCGGGCCCAGGCGGCGGGACGGGGCATCTCCGTGCAATTGGCAGGCTGACGCTCTTGCATTCTGCCAGAGCGCTCCCAATACTCCGGGGATGCGCTGGCTCAGCACCTCCCAGGGGTCGGCGATCCCGTCCCCCCACAAGCTGCTCCGTTTCGTCTACCTGGGGCGGATGTGTCTCGCCGTAGCCATCTACCTCAGTGCGGCGCTCAAAATCAGCGTCGCCGCGCCCCTCGACATCCTCGTCACCTCCCTGATGCTCGTGTCGGCGGCCGCGGTGACGCTCGCGTCCTACTGGCATACCCACGTGCGGCGGCGCTATCCCGGTCCCACGTTCGTCTACCTCCAGGCGGTGTTCGACGTCGCGCTGATCACGGCGGTCGTCCACATCACCGGCGGGCCGGAGAGCGACTTCGCCGGGCTGTACGTGCTGGTGATCGCCGTGACGGCGCTGCTCATGCCGCCCGCGCGGGCCGGCCTCGTGACCGTGCTCGCCGGGCTCGTCTATTTCGCCGACGTGTTCTGGGGTCATCACACCGCCGTGTCGTTGGGGCTGTGGGTCCAGCTCGGCGTGTTCGTGCTCGTGGCGGCGGTGACGGCGTACGTCGCGAGCCGCGTGACGGTCATGGGCGCGGAGCGCGAGGCGCTCGCCGCCGAGGTGCGGCAGGTTCAGCTCGAGGCCGACGACGTGCTCCGCAACATCCGCACCGGGGTCCTGACGGTGGACGCCGACGGGCGCCTGCTGTACTCCAACCCGGCGGCCGAGGACCTGCTCGGCTTCCGCGCGCGGGACTGGCTGGGCCGGGCGGTGATGCCGGAGTTGGCCCGGCTGGCGCCCGAGTTCTGGGCGGCGGTGACGTCCACCGCGCGGCGCGGCGTCCGGCTGATGCGCGTCGAGGCCACGGTGCACCGGCCCGACCGCTCGTTCCCGATCGGCGTCACGACGACGACGCTCGACGGTCCGGAGGGGGTGCCGCCGCGCGTGTCGGCGATCTTCACCGACATCTCCGACTCGAAGCGCCTGGAGGAGCTCCACCTCCGCGCCGAGCGGCTCGAGGCGGTGGCCGAGCTTTCCTCGAGCCTCGCCCACGAGATCAAGAACCCGCTCGCGTCGATTCGCAGCTCGGTCGAGCAGCTGGCGCGATCGTCGCGCGCCAACGCCGACGAGAAGTTCCTCGCCAATCTCATCGTGCGCGAGAGCGATCGGCTGTCGCGGCTGCTGTCGGAATTCCTCGACTTCTCGCGTGTGCGCGTGACTGAATGCCGCCCCATGGACCTGCACGGCGTGGCCGAGGCGGCGATTCGGTTGGTGCGCCAGCACCCCGAGTGCGGCGCCGATGCGCGCATCGTGCTCCAAGGTGGGCCGACGCCGATGGAGGGCGATGAGGACCTGCTGCACCGCGTGGTCTCGAACCTCGTGCTGAACGCCGTGCAGGCGGTGGGGAAGGGAGCCACCGTCACCGTCCGCACCGGCCCGGCCGCCCCGCACGAGCTGCCCGGCGGGGCGGGGATCGAGAATCCGGTGGCGCTGCGGGTGAGCGACAACGGCCCCGGGATCCCCGAGGAGCTGAAGGACCGGTTGTTCGAGCCGTTCGCGACGGGGCGCGTGGGGGGCACCGGGCTCGGCCTCGCCATCGTCCAGCGCGCCGTCGAGGCGCATCGCGG
>JBGPOM010000133.1:0-5698 GCA_041488075.1 Gemmatimonadota bacterium | reverse complement strand
GTCGCAAGCTGCCGCGTCATCCGCTCGACCGTCTCGACGAGCGGCCGCCGCAGGTCGGTAATGTGCACCGCCGTCGCGAGCTGGTTCGCGAACGTGGTGATGGTGAGCACGTCCTGGCGCCGGTAGCTGTTCTTCTTGTGGTGCTCGATCTCCAGGGTCCCGATCACCTGGTCACCGAACTTGAGCGGCACGATCACCAGGCTTTGCACCTGGAGCGGCGCGTCGGCCACCCGCCGGTCGCGCGTCACGTCGTCGATCACCGCCGTCTCCCCGCTCGCCACGACCTGTCGGCGCAGCGCCGTGGTGTCTTCCGACGGCTCGCCGCGGCCGTCGCGCCCCTGGGCGGAGCGGTGGGCCAGCGTCATGACGCCATCGCGCAAGCGGTAGATGCGGAAGTCCCCCCAATCCACCAACCGGTGCGCCAGCCGCTCGATCCGGCGGAACGAATCCTCGAGACTGATGTTGGCCGTGATCACGGCTTCCATCGCGTGGATCTTGTTCAGCTCCTCGGCGGAGACCGCCTCTTCGACCATCTGCTTGAGGAGCAGACCCAGGAAGGTGAGCACCAGCCCCACGATCACCCACGCGCCGAACGACCACGAGGCGACGGCGCTCACGATGATCGTAGTCGCGAGGACCGTCGCGGCGTAGCCGATCACCTCGTAGCGGATGATCATCATCCGCTCGGCGGGCTCGAGCTTCGCCCGGATGATCAGGCTGAAGTAGAAGAGCAGGCGGCCGAACGCGAAGTAGGCGAGGGCGTATCCCGCGAACGCCGGGAGCAGATCGATGCGCACCTCGGGGGTCGTGACGTCGAGCCAATGCAGCGCCGCCGCGTACACGCCGTACGCGGCGACCAGCGCGATCACCTCACGCCCCAGATTGATCCAACCGGCCCGCAGGGGCTTGCGCTGCCACAGCGAGTCCGTCACGAGCGTGGCCCCCGCGATCGCGAGCGCCGTGGCGGGCACGCCGACGAGCAGGCTCCCCGTCAGTCCGACGAGCGCCGTCTGCGTCAGGTAGGAGTACTTGCTGAGCGGAATCGCCAGGCCACGCAGCGCCACCGCGCAGCCGAACAGCACCACGATCTCCGGCGCCTGCTGCAGCCAGCGCGCGTCGGCGACGAGCACGGCGACGAGCGCGGCGGTCCCCACCCAGGCAAGCCCCTGGCTGTAGAGCGCCACGAAGCGCGACAGGCTCATCCGTGCACCGCGGCGGCCAGATCCCGCACGAGCCGCTCCGCCGCCGCCACCCCGCCGCGCTCGAGCGCGTCCATCAGCGCGCTGCCCACCACGACGCCGTCGGCGTAGCGTGCCGCGGCGGCCGCCTGCGCCGGCGTCCCGATGCCGAACCCGACGGCGACGGGCAGCGTCGTGACGGCCCGGATGCGGCGCACGTGCGTCTCGAGGTCCGCCGGGACCTCGTCGCGCGCGCCCGTGACGCCGAGCCGCGAGATCAGATAGACGAAGCCGGTCGCGCCGGTCAGCGCCGCCGCCAGGCGCGCGTCGTCCGTGGTGGGTGCGACCAGCCGGATCAGGGCGAGCGGGCTGCGCATCACCGCCGCCTCCACCGCCGGATCGGCGCCCGCCGGCAGGTCCGTGAGCAGCAGGCCGGCGGCGCCGGCGGCCCCCGCGTCGGCGACGAAGCGCTCGACGCCATAGGCGAGGACGGGGTTCAGGTACGTCATGATGATGACGGGGACGGCGAGCGCCGCATCGCGGATCAGGGTGAGGACGCCCGCCGCCGTCATGCCCTGCTCCAGCGCGGCCTGCGTGGTGCGCTGGATGGTCGGGCCGTCGGCGAGCGGGTCGGAGAACGGCACGCCGACTTCGATGAAATCGGCACCCGCGGCCGCGACGCGGCGCAGCGCCTCGAGCGACGCGGTGGGCGTGGGGAACCCGGCGGTGAGGTACGGAATCAGCGCCCGGCCGCCGAGCGTGCGCCACCGCGCGGCGATCGGATGCTCAGACAAAGTAGTCGCTGATCGTGATGCCGTACTTGAGCGGGTCGGTGACCTTGACGATGGTGCGCGGGAAATGACCGTCGGCCTCCTTCTGCGCCAGGTCGACGATGGTGCCCGGCCGCAGCAGCGCCCCATCGGGGGTCGTCACCACCCGCACCACCGGCCGATGGACGTACGTCACGTCCGGGTTCGCGGTGTGCACGATCGCTACCTCGTAGGTGTCGAGGATGACGCACGTCCCCACGGGGTAAATGCCGATCAGATTGATGAAGGCCTTCACGACGACGGGATCGTAGCCGCGGCGCGGGTTTTCCCACATCTCCTTCAGCACCTGATCGGGCTGGATCGGGACGGTCTGGTAGGCGCGGCGGCTGGTCGCCGCGTCAAAGCCGTCCGACACCGCGATGACCTTCGAGTAAATGGACAGCTCCCGCGGGCGGATCGACTTGGGGTACCCCGTGAGGTCCGTCTTCATGTGATGCTCGTAGGCGACGACCATCCCGCGGTAGGGGATTTCGCCATAGCCGCGCAGCCCGAACAGGGTGAGCACGCCGAGCCAGGGGTGGGCCTGCATGATGCGCCACTCGTCGTCGGTGAGGCCCCCTTCCTTGTTCAGGACTTCGAGCGGCACCCGCGACTTGCCGACGTCGTGGAACAGCGCCGCTATGCCGAGGTCGTACAGCTGGAGCTTGGTAAGACCCAGCTTGCGGCCCAGGGCGACCGAAAAGATGCAGACGTTCACCGAGTGGGTGAACGTGTACTCATCGTAATCGCGTAGCGTGGTGAGGCCGACGAGCGAGGACTCGTTGTTCAGAACCTGGTCCACGATCGCCTGCACCGCACGCTTCACTTTCTTGACGTTGGCGGTGCGGCCCATACGGATGCTGTTGATGACCTCCTTGGTGACGGCCACCGAGCGCGCGTAGGTGCGCTTGGCCGCCTCCTTCTGCCGCTCTTCCTCTTCGACGTCCTCCTCGGTCTCGATCGGCGGCTCGACGGTGATGAACGAGACCCCGCCGTCCACGAGCTTCTGGCTCACCTCGAATAGCTTGTTCGGGTTGGCATCTTTGGCCGCGTACGCGAGCAGCAGGGAGACGAAGATCTGGAGCTGCTTGCGGTCCACGCCTTCGTCGAGCCGTACGGCGCCGATGCCGCATTGGCTGAACACGTTCAGGATGTGCGAGAACGACGCATAGTTGTCGAGGTCGAGGCGCAGGCGCGTGGAGTTGACGAAGATGAACTCCCCCTGCAGCCGGATCTCGATCTCGCGCTCCACGTCGAGCAGGTGCTTGGTGGTGGCCGCCAGATCGTCCAGCGCCTTCTGCACCTGGGCGTTCTCGATCGGATACAGCTTGAGCGAGCGGAACACCGTGTAGAGCACGACGAGGAAGTCGCGCCCCGCGTGCCGCAGGAATCCGTCCGTGGTCTGGACGGTCTCCATCATCGAGGGCCGCCGGCTGCCGGCGCCGGGCTCGCTCATGCGCCCACCTCCCTTAGCGCGCGACTCACCGCGTTCCGCACCAGGGGCTCCTTGTCCTGCATGACCCTCTGCAGCACCTCCCGCGCCGCGGGCGCCCGGATCTTGCCCAGCGCCATCGCGGCGCAGGCGCGGGTCTCGGGATCCTCCTTGCGCCCCAGCAGGCCGCCCTTCACCACGAGGATCTTCTCGAGCGGCGGGATGCCGGACGTGCCCGCGAGGGCTCCGTACGCTTCGAAGAACGCCATCTTCTCGGTCAGATCGGCGTCCTTCAGCTTGGCGCCGAGCACCGCCGCCTCGATGCGCGGAAAGGCGTTGCGGTGGCCACGTTGGCCGAGGAATTTCACCGCCGCGATCCGCACGTCGCGGTCGGCGTCGTCGATCACCTTCTCCAGCAGGCGCATCGCGTTGGGAGTGCCGATCGTCGTCAGCGCCTCGACCACGACGAGCTTCAGCTCGCGGTCGCCGCCGTCGAGCAGGGGGCCCATCCCGTCGGGCGCGCCGGGCAGCTTGAGCCGCCCCGCGAGCCGGACCATCTCGAGCTGCACCGCCGGATCATCGCTGCCCAGCGCCTTGAGTACCTCGGTCGCATGCGCCGTCGCCAGGCGCTCCGCCGAGGTCTTCACGAGGTCGCGCACCCGCTCGTTGTTGAGCCGGGGCAGCCACCCCATGAGCGTCGCGAGCGCCTCGGAGCGCAGCTCGGTGAACAGCTCGCTCAGCTCCTCCTCGCTCGGATGCCCGGTCGCCTCATCCAGCGATTGCAGCAGCTGCGACAGCGCGTCAGGCTGTGACAGCCGCCCCGGCAGCCCCTCCAGGACCTGGCGGTGCTCCGGGATCAGCTCGCGGGCGCGCTGCAGGATGACCTTGCTCTCCCGCAGGATGAAGGCGACGGAGCGGAAATCCCCCGCGCCGAGCAGGTACGGGATGAAATTCTCGAGGATCGAGATCAGCTCGGCGCGGACCGTACCGTAGGTCTGCAGCTCGAGCAGGTCGAACAGCATCGCCAGCACGTTGCGCCGCAGGTCCTGGGCGTACTCGCGCTCGACTTCCTTCTGGAGGTACTCGATCTCCTTGTCGTCCAGGAAATAGAGGGTCGTGTCGAAGTCGTCGACCGATACGACCCCCTCGCGCTTGGGAGGCGCTTCCTCCTCGACCTGCCGCCGAACGGTCTCGGGGGCCACCGCGCTGGCCTCTCCCCCGCCCCCGCCGGCCCCGCCGCCTCCGATCGGCGCCCCCGCGTCGCCCCGCTCGATCGGCACCGCGTTCTCGCTCGCGAGCTCGCGAAAGGTGTAGTTGACGAATTGGAAGTCCTCGGCCCAGAGCAGCGTCAGCAGATCGTCGGCGGCATCGGCGTGGAGGTTCTTCGCCTGATGCAGCACGGCAAGGAAGCGGACGATCTCGAGGTCTTCCACACCGGGCTTGAAGGTGAGCGAGCGGACGCCGTCCTTGTACAGCGTCCAGGCGATGCTCTCGTTCCGCTGCGCCTGGCTGTACACGCCGTGATCCTCCCAGCGGATCTCCGTCTCGCCGATGTCGAAGATCAGCTCGTCGGCGGCCTGCCAGATCTGGCGAAACGCGGCGCGGATGTTGTCGACGGCCCGCTGGTAGACGGGGTTGTTCGGCAGGTACAGCTGGGTCGCCCGCATCCCTTTGCTGATGACCTGCATCAGCTCCTCGACCTGCGAGGGCGGCAGCGCCAGTTCGGGGACTGCGGGGTCGGTCAGAACGTCGCTCCCGAGAGCTCGGCGACCAGGGCGACATCCTTGTCGCCGCGGCCGCTCAGGTTGACCAGGATGACATCGTCAGTGGCCCACCGCCCCCGCTGCGCCAGCACCCACGCGATGGCATGCGCGCTCTCGAGGGCCGGAAGTATGCCTTCCAGCCGGGACAGGGCCGCGAAGGCGTCGAGCGCCGCGCGGTCCGTGACCGCCTCATACAATACGCGGCCCGCGTCCTTCAGGTAAGCGTGCTCGGGACCGACGCCGGGGTAGTCGAGTCCCGCCGAAACGCTATGCGCCGGTTGTACTTGACCCGCGGCGTCCTGCAGCAGATAGCTCAGGCTGCCATGAAACACCCCGGGCCGCCCGGCGGCGAGCGTAGCGGCGTGCCGGCCGCTCGCGATCCCCTCCCCCGCCGCCTCCACGCCCACGAGCTCCACGTCCGGGTCGGCCAGGAACGCGCTGAAGATGCCGATCGCGTTCGAGCCGCCCCCGACGCACGCCACCACGCTGCGCGGCAGGCGTCCCCCCGTGCGCTCG
>JBGPOM010000132.1:0-5721 GCA_041488075.1 Gemmatimonadota bacterium | reverse complement strand
CCGGAGGGGGCGTCCGCAGCGTCGGCGCTCGAGCTGCCGGAGGGATTCGGGGCGCTCGTCGAGACTCGCGTCACCAGCGCGAGCGGCGCCGCGGCGGTGCGCCGGACGGTGGTGGTGCGATGAGGTCCACCGTCCGCATCGCGGCGGGACAGGGATTCTGGGGCGACTGGCTCGAAGCGCCCTACCGTCAGGTGACCGGCGGACCGGTGGACTACCTGATGATGGACTATCTCGCTGAAGTCACGATGTCCATCATGCAAAAGCAGAAATCCCGCGACCCCGCGCTCGGCTATGCCAAGGACTTCATCCCGCTGATGGAACGCATCCTCCCGATCCTCGTGGAGCGGCGGATCAAGGTCACGGCCAACGCCGGCGGCGTGAATCCCCGCGCATGCGCGGCCGCCGTGGCCGACGCCGCGCGCCGGCTCGGGCTCAAGGGAAAGCTCAAGATCGGCGTCGTCTCGGGCGACGACCTGCTCGACCGGCTCGACGGCCTGCTGGCGCGCGGTCACACGCTCGAGAACCTCGACACCGGACGCCCGCTGCGCGACGTGCGGGAGCACGTTTTCTCGGCGAACGCCTACCTCGGCGCCTGGCCGATCGTGGACGCCCTGCGCCACGGCGCCGACATCGTCATCACGGGGCGCGTCACCGATACCGGGCTCACCCTGGCGCCGCTCATTCACGCGTTCAATTGGCCAGCGAATGCCTGGGATCTGATGGCGGCGGGGACGGTGGCGGGGCACATCATCGAGTGCGGCGCGCAGGCGAGCGGCGGCAACTGCCTCGTCGACTGGCGGCGCATCCCCGATCTCGCCAACGTCGGTTACCCGATCGTCGAGGCGCGGGCGGACGGCTCGTTCGAGATCGTCAAGCACCCCCGCACCGGGGGCCGCATTAGCGTGCCTGGCGTGACCGAGCAGCTCGTCTACGAGATGGGCAACCCGCGCGAATACATCACCCCCGACTGTGTCGCGGATTTCACGACCATCGAGCTGGCGCAGGTGCGCAAGGACCGGGTCCGCGTGTCCGGGGTCAGGGGCCGCCCCGCCACCGGGAAGCTGAAGGTGTCGATCGCCTATTTCTACGGCTACAAGGCGGTGGGGACGCTGGTGTACGCCTGGCCGGACGCCCTCGAGAAAGCGCAGGCGGCCGACCGCGTCCTGCGGCAGCGTCTGAAGGCCTTGAAGCTCGACTTCGAGGCGATCCATACCGAGTTCGTCGGCGTGGACGCGACCCACGGACGGCTCGCGCGCGAGGCGGCGGGGTCGGCCAATGTGCAGGAAGTGCAGCTGCGGGTCGGCGTGCGGGCGCGCGAGCGGGCGCCGGTCGAGCGGTTCACGCGGGAGATCGCCCCGCTGATCCTGAACGGCCCGCCCAGCGTGACCGGATTCGCCGGCGGGCGGCCGAAGCCGGAGGAGATCGTGGCCTATTGGCCGGCCCTCATCGACAAGGGAATGGTGGAGCCATGCCTCGAGCTCGTCGCAGTGTGAGACGGCGGCAGCTCGTGGAGCTCGCGCACGCCCGCTCGGGAGACAAGGGCGACACGGCGAACGTAGGGCTGATCGCGCTCAAGCCGGAATATTATCCCTTGCTCGTGAAGCAGGTGACGGCGGCCCGGGTGGCGCGGCACTTTCGCGGAATGATCAAGGGCAAGGTGGAGCGGTTCGAGCTGCCGAACCTGCGGGCCCTCAACTTCCTGCTCCACGGGGCGCTGGACGGCGGCGGGACGATCTCGCTCAAGACGGACGCGCAGGGCAAGGTCTTTTCGACGGCGCTGCTCCGCATGGAAATCGAGGTGCCCCGGTGAGCGAGCGGCTGCTCGTCGCCCTGGCCGGGGGCGTGCTCACGCTGACGCTGAACCGCCCCGACAAGCGGAACGCGATCGACACGGCGATGATCGACGCGCTGCTCGCGGCGCTCGAGCGCGCGGACTTGGACGCCGAGGTGCGGGTCGTCGCGCTGCGCGGCGCGGGGCCGGACTTCTGCGCCGGGATGGACCTGAACGAGCTGCTCGCCTCCGCGGACCACACGGTGGAGCAGAACCGGGACGCGGCGCTGCACTTCGGCGCGCTGTTCGTGCGGATGCGCCGGATGCCGAAACCCGTGGTGGCGGTGGTGCAGGGCCGCGCCCTCGCCGGGGGGTGCGGGCTGGCAACCGGATGCGATCTCGTGCTCGCCGCCAAGTCGGCGCAGTTCGGGTATCCCGAGGTCCAACGCGGCTTCGTTCCCGCCATCGTCATGACGCTGCTGCGCCGCGCGGTGGGGGAGAAAGTCGCGTTCGATCTGGCCGCCACCGGGCGGCTGCTCGACGCGAGCGAGGCCGCGGCGGCGGGACTCGTGTCGCGCGTATACGAGGACGGTGCGTTCGAGAAACAGGTGGGCGACGTGCTGCGGGCGCTCGTGGGGGTCAGCGCATCCGCGCTTGCTCTCACCAAGCAGCAGTTCTACCAGCTCGATGGCCTCGGGTTCGAGGACGGCATCCGGCTCGGCGCGGATGTCAACGCGGTGAGCCGCAGCACGCCGGACTTCCGCGCGGCGCTGGCGACGTTTCTCAAGCAATGAGCGTGGTCGCCCTCAAGGGGTGGCTCGGCGGCCTCGCTCTGGTCGTCGGCCTCGTCGGGATGGCGCTCGAGATCCGGTGGCTCATCTGGGTCGCCGTGGGACTCCTGGGCGCCGCGTTCCTGTTACGTTTCGTGCAGCGACCCCTCAGGAGGAATTGATGCGCAGCCTCAACGTCCCGATGTACGACCCCGAGATGGTGCGTCCGATGCGCGAGGAGCTGACCCGCCTCGGCTTCACCGAGCTCCGCACCCCGGACGAGGTCGACGGCGCACTGGGCCGGGAAAAGGCGGCGACGCTCGTGGTGGTCAATTCGGTATGCGGGTGCGCGGCGCGGAACGCCCGTCCCGCGGCGGCGCTCGCGCTCCAGCACCCGCGCCGTCCGGCGCGGCTCCTCACCGTGTTCGCGGGACAGGACGCCGACGCGACGGCCCGCGCGCGCGGCTACTTCACGGGTTACGCGCCTTCGTCGCCGCAGATCGCATTGCTCAAGGACGGCCAGACCGTCTTCATGCTCGAGCGGAAGCACATCGAGGGACGGAGCGCGCGCGATGTCGCCGCCGACCTGACCGCGGCGTTCGAGCGGTTCTGCTGAAGCCCCCCGCTCCCCCTCCTCCCGTTCTCCCGCCGGATCTCGGCGCGGCCATCGATGCCGCGTGGACCCGGGTGCGCGACGCAGCGGGATTCCTCACGGAGCGCGAAGCGCGCTTCCTGGCCCTCGCCGCCGCGTGCGCCCCCGCGCGCGGCACGGTCCTCGAGATCGGCAGCTTCCAGGGAAAATCCACGGTCGGCCTGGCGTCAATCGCCGCGCGCTACGGCCTCGGCAAAGTCGTGACGGTCGATCCGCATACCGCGCCGTCCGTCACGGATCCCGACCTGCAAGGGCAGGCCTCGTCGTGGGACGATTTCCGGCGGACGCTGCGGGCCGCGGGTGTCGAGGCGGCGGTGGAGGTGCATCGCGCCTTCTCGCGCGACCTGGCCCGCGGGTGGGATCGCCCGATCCGGCTGCTGTGGATCGACGGGGACCACACCTACGCCGGCGCCAAGGAAGACATCGACCTGTTCCGCCCGCACTTGGCCGACGGCGCGATCGTGGCGCTGCACGACGTGCTGCACACGTTCGAGGGGCCGATTCGGGTGTTCGTGGAGGAGCTGCTTGCCTCGGACGCCTTCGGTCCGGCGGGGCTGTGCGGGTCGATCGGCTGGGCGCAGTATCGCCCGAAGGATGGCGGGCAATGGAGGGCGGCCCGAGAGGCGCTCAGGCGACGGGCCGCGAAGTTGATCCCGCTCGTGCAGCGCGGCCGCGAACCGCGCGGCGCCGCCAAACTGCGCTACAAGCTGTGGCGGGCGCTGGTCCCGCACGCAGCCCCCGAGCCGGCCGCCTGGGCGGCGGCGGTGCGACTCAGCCCGCTATAGGATCCGCTCCCGCCGTACGCGCACATCCACGATCTGGTCCACCCAGGACCAGAGCGAATCCTGCCGCTCCATTGGGATGCCGGGTACGATGTGGCGGCGCCAGCCCTGCATCACCTGCGCATCCTGGGTCCAGAGGCGGACCCGCTTCCGTGGCACTCGGCGCTCCCACAACTGGGCGACGGGCGGGTCGGCGTAGAGCAACCGCACCGTGACGTTGCGCGACAGGTATTCCAGGGGGCTGAAGTCCACCCGCGCGTAGCGTGCTTCGGGGGACAGCCGACCCGCGCCCGGATAATCGGGCTCGCCGTCTGAAAAGAGCACGATGTTCAGCGGCGCCAGGATCAGGTTGTTGCGCCGCACGTGCACGGCAGCGCGCTGGAAGAACGCGTTGAAATCGGTGATTGGGTCGGTCTGGGGGAACCAGGCCCGGAGATCGGCCGCGATCTGCTCGGGCGACTTGCCCGTGAAGTCTTGGATGGGGTGAAAGACCTTGGCTTGCCCGGGGCTCTCGCCGCCGAGCTCCCCGACGAAAATCGCCGTGCTCTGGTGCAGCCCGCCGATGCCGTTCAGGTGGCCGTAGATGTACAAGGCCGCGAACTCGATCGACTCGTCGAACTGCGGAGTGCGCCGGAACGAGCCGCTCACGTCGAGCCCGATGACGAGGGTGGCGCGCGGCGGGGCTGCGTTCTCAGGCGGCTTGCACGCGAGCAAGGCCAGAACGGTCGCAACGATCGCAGCGCGGCGCATCAGCGGCCTCCTTCAGCCGAGGCCTTGCCGGCGAATGGCGTACTGGCCAGCACTTCGTCGAGCGAGCGGAACGGCAGGGTGAAATGGGCCCGGCCGGTGAAGATCACGAAGCCGAAGTTGAAGCCCGCCGCGAGGAGCTGCAGCAGCGGCAGCGACATCAGCTCGAACAGCTCACGGCCTTCCTTGC
This sequence comes from Gemmatimonadota bacterium, assembly GCA_041488075.1. Classification (GTDB taxonomy): domain Bacteria; phylum Gemmatimonadota; class Gemmatimonadetes; order Gemmatimonadales; family GWC2-71-9; genus 20CM-2-65-7. Next base: position 809 of record JBGPOM010000132.1, on the reverse strand, counting down.
GGAACCACTCCCGCTCCGCCTTGAGGGCGTTGATCGGCCCCCGCCAGAAATCTGCCTCCGGCGATCCGCCCACCGGGGCGCCGCTGCCGTGCGCCTGGCCGAACGCCTGCCGCCCCAAGAGGCCCAACATCGCGGGCGCCCCGAAGCGGCCGAACAGGAACCACGTCATCCCGCGGACGCCTACCCACGCGAAGAATGCGAGCAGGAGCGTCCCGACTACACCCATCTGCATCCCCTGTTGCGCGAGCCACGGCGTAATCGCGTCGACCAGCTCGCGGTAGAGGAACAGCACCTCGAACATCGCGACCGTGATCTCCACCAGCACCATGAAGACGATCTGCCCTACCTGCTTGGCCTTGATGGCGTCGTTGAGCACTTGGATGCACGCGAAGCTGCCCGCGATCAGCACCCACAGGAAGAGCCACAGGATCAGGACCAGGAAGACGGGATTCACTTCGTAGCCCGTGAGGTCTGCCAGCAGCTCACTCATCGTGGGCTTGAGCGTGAACGTGAAGATCGTCGCCTCGATCGCCGACCAGACGATGAGGAGGAAGAACGCCGCCCACGGTACGCCCGGCCGGCGCGACGTCGCATCGAGCATGGCGAGCGGCGAGGTCACCGCGCCCTTCATGGTCCCCCAGACGAGCTGCACGCCGAGTTTGAGCAGCCCCCACCCCCAGCCCACGATCATGACCAGGAAGCGCACGATGCCGGCCCAGTAGAACCAGGCCATCCGGCCCGCGTCCCACCACGACATGAGCAGCCCCGTCAGCAGCGTGCCGGTGCGCCCGAGGCGGAAGGGGATCGTG
>JBGPOM010000131.1:0-5729 GCA_041488075.1 Gemmatimonadota bacterium | reverse complement strand
GTTCACCATCGCGTCCTTCCTGTGCGGCAACGCGCACTCGCTCGAGGCGCTCGTCTTCTGGCGCATCATCCAGGGGCTGGGCGGGGGGGCGCTGCTGTCCACGTCGCAAGCGATCCTGTACGAGGAGTTCCCGCGCGAAGAGTACGGCACGGCGATGGCGATCTTCGGGGTGGGCGTGATGGTCGGGCCCACCCTCGGCCCGACGGTAGGCGGGTGGATCACCGACGCCTACGGGTGGCCGTGGATCTTCTACATCAACATCCCCTTCGGCATGCTGGCGCTCGCGCTCACCCTGTCGTTCATCTATGACTCGCGCCACCAGCAGAAGGTGACACGAGTGGACTACCCGGGGCTCCTCCTGCTCGCCGCCGGCATCGGGGCGTTGCAGATGATGCTCGAGCGCGGCGAGCGGCTCGACTGGCTCGCCTCGGGGGAGGTGCGCACCCTGGCCCTCGTGAGCGCGGCATCGCTCATCACCTTCGTCTGGCACGAGCTGCGGACCGAGCACCCCGTCGTCGACCTGCGCATCCTGAAGAGCCGCCAGCTCGCCGTCGGCGTGGTGTTCGGCATGGTGCTCGGGGTGTGCCTGTACGCGACGGTGTTCGTGCTCCCCGTATATCTGCAGAACGTGCGGAACTTCACCGCCAACCAAACGGGCCTCGTGATCCTGCCGGGCGCGCTGGCGAGCGCGTTCACGATGGCGTTCATGGGCCGGCTGCAGGGGAAGCTTGACGGCCGCCTCTCGATCCTGGCGGGGGTCGCGCTCTTCGCCCTGTCGATGTGGAAGCACGCCCACTTCACGACCGAGAGCGGGATGGCGGATTTCTTCTGGCCGCTGGTGTTCCGCGGCGTGGGATTGGGTCTGATCTTCGTGCCGCTCACCAACCTCGCCCTTTCCGACCTGCCCATGTCCAGGATCCCGAACGGCACGGGACTCTTCAACCTGATGCGGCAACTCGGCGGGAGCGTGGGGATCGCCCTCTCGGCGACCCTGTTGCAACGCTTCACGGCGATTCACCGCGCCGACCTGGCGGTCAACGTGACGGCATACGCCGAAGCGACCCGGGAGCGCCTCGCGGCGATCTCCAACGCGCTCCTCGCCCGGGGTGAGCTGCCCGCCCTGGCGCAGACCAAGGCCCTGGCGTTCCTGAACGGCATCGTCACGAAGCAGGCCCTGATGCTCTCGTTCGAGCAACTGTTCCTGCTGTTCGGCTCCGCGTTCGTGCTGTCGCTACCCTTGTTGCTCTTGATGCACCGGAGTAAGGGGATATCCGGGGGAAGCGCGGCGCATTGAGCGGCGTGCAAGTGGGAGACGCGGCCCCCGACTTCACGCTCCCCGTGCAGACGGGGGGCGCGTTGCGGCTCCGCGACCTGGTGGGGACGAAGGCCGTCGTCCTGTATTTCTATCCGAAAGACCACACGCCCGGCTGCAGCATCGAGGCGCGGGCGTTCCGCGACCGCTACGAGGCGTTCGTCGCGGCGGGAGCGGAGGTCATCGGAGTGAGCGGGGACTCGATCAAGTCGCACCAGCGCTTCGCCGACAAGTTGCAGCTGCCTTTCATTCTGCTGAGCGATGAGGGGGGCGCCGTTCGCAAGCTGTACGGCGTCGAGAAAACGCTGGGACTCTTCCCCGGGCGCGTCACGTACGTGATCGACCGGGACGGCGTCGTGCGGCACGTCTTCTCGTCTCAGCTCGACGCGGCGCGGCACGTCCGGGAGGCGCTCGCGGCGCTGGGCGCTATCGCACCTCCGCCATCGCGGCCGTAACAAGAAGGGCCCGCACCACCCCCAGCGCTCCATCCACATTCTCGTACCACTCCGTCGGCAGGTGCGCGTCGCCGGCGTGGCCTCCGGCACCGAGCGCAATGGCCGGCACGCCGAGGGCGATCGGGACGTTGGCGTCGGTCGAGGCGCACGCGAGCTCGGGGGGACGGCCCAGCGCACGCGTCGCGGCGATCGCCGCCTGGACGAGGGGGTGGGCGCGCGGGGTCAGGCCCGACGGCCGGTCGCCCACGCGGCGGAGGTCGAGCTCGAGTGGGGGGGTGCCGGCGGCGCGGTGGCCGTTCTCATCGGCGAGGGCGCGCGCCAGCGCGGCCTGGACCGTCTCGTCGAGCCGGGCCAGGGCGCGGGGGTCCTCGCTGCGCAGGTCGAGGTCGAGCCAGGCTTCCTGGGGGATGGAGTTCAGACCAGTCCCTCCTCCCAGGCGCACAACGGCGCAGGTACTGCGCGGTGAGTGCTGTGCCGGGAGATCTGCCAGCAGCGCGACCGCCCGGCCGACCGCGTTGGCGGGGTTTGCGACCCCGAAGGCGGCCCAGGAGTGGCCGCCGGGCCCGCGGTAGGCGGCGCGGTAGCGGCGCGCGCCGAGCGCGCGGTGCACGATCCGCTCGAGCCCCGCGCCGTCGAGCGCGATGAACGCGTGGGGCCGGCCCCCGCCGTTTGCGAAGAGGTGCTTCACGCCTCGCAGGTCGCCCGAGCCTTCCTCTCCCACCGTCGCCGTGAAACGTACCGGCCGTACGGTGGATACCCGCGCGCGCACGAGCGCTTCGGCGACGGTAATCAGCGCGGCGAGCCCGCGCGCATTGTCGGAGATCCCGGGTCCTTGGAGCCGCGTGCCGCTGCGCGTGACCGCGACGTCGACCCCGGCGCCGAACACCGTATCGAGGTGGGCGCTCAGCACGACCGGGTCATCGCGGCGGGCTCCCAGCCAGCCGGTGACGTTGCCGACCTCGTCCACGGCGATGTCGGCGAGGCCCGCCTCCCCGAACAGGTCCGCCAGTTTCGCGCCGCGCGCTCCCTCCGCACCCGTGGGGGCGGGAATGGCTGAGAGCGCCGCCTGGCGGGCCAGGGTCATCTCGTCGGAGCGCTCGATGTGCGCTCGGGCGGCGCGCACCCGCTCGTGTGCCGCGAGGACGTCGATCGAATCGGGCATCGCCCGAGAAGCTACGGCGCTTCTTCACGATCCGGCAACCGGCCGCTTGACCTTGGGGGGCGCCCGCACGACACTAGTCCCATGCAGGAGCACGAGCTGATCTACGATTGGAACCGGGCTGCGACCGGCGCCGCCTTCGACTGGACGCGGGCGCGGGTGGACCTGAACGACGAGACCCTGCGGGACGGTTTGCAGTCGCCCTCCGTGACGGATCCCGCCCTCGACGTCAAGAAGCGGTTGCTGCATCTCATGGCGGACCTCGGCATCGTCGCCGCCGACATCGGATTGCCGGGCGCCGGACCGCGGGTGGTGGAGCAGGTGCGTGTCCTGGCGCGGGAAATCCGCGACGCGAAGCTGCCGATCGCTCCCAACTGCGCGGCGCGCACCGTGGTCGGGGACGTGGAGCCGATCGTGCGCATCTCGGACGAAGTGGGCATCAAGATCGAGGCCGCAACCTTCATCGGCTCCTCCCCGATCCGCCAGTATGCCGAGGACTGGACCCTGGAGCGCATCGTAAAGGCCAGCACGGAGGCGGTGACGTACGCGGTGCGGCACGGTCTTCCGGTCATGTACGTGACGGAGGACACGACGCGCGCCCGGCCCGAGACGCTGAAGGCGCTGTACGGCGCGGCGATCGACTGCGGCGCGACGCGCCTCTGCCTCGCCGACACCGTCGGGCACGCCACGCCAGACGGCGTGCGGGCGCTGGTGCGGTTCGTGAAGGACGAGATCATCGGGAACCTGAGCGTAAAACTCGACTGGCACGGGCACCGCGACCGGGGGATGGGGCTCATCAACTGCCTCGCCGCGATCGAGGCGGGCGTGGATCGCGTGCACGCGACGGCGCTCGGCGTCGGCGAGCGGGTCGGCAATGCCGAGATGGACCTGCTGCTCGTCAACTTGAAGCTGCTGGGCACGCACCGCCACGACATCCGCCGGCTGCCCGAGTATTGCCGCCTCGTCGCGGAGGCGATGGGGGTGCCGATCCCGGTGAACTATCCGGTCGTGGGGACCGACGCCTTCCGCACGGGGACCGGCGTACACGCGGCGGCGATCATCAAGGCGAAGCAGAAGGGCCACGCCTGGCTCGCCGACCGGGTGTACAGCTCGGTGCCGGCGGAGGAGTTCGGGTTCGAGCAGCGGATCGACATCTCGCCGGTCTCGGGGTTGTCGAACGTGAAGTACTGGCTCAAGACGCACGGGTACGACCCGGAGGACGACACGGCGTGCCGGGCCCTGTTCGACGCCGCGAAGCGCACCGACCGGGTCCTCTCGGACGAGGAGTGCCACCGGCTCCTCAAGCTGGGCGCATGAGCTTCCGCGCGATCGAGCAATCGTTCTTCGACCTCCGCTGGCATCTGGATCCGGTGGCGGCCACGCAGGCGGGGGTGGCAGGGTATGACGGCCGCTACGGCCGTTTCAGCCCCGACGCACTCGCGCCCCATCTCGCCGCCCTCAAGGCGCTGGGCGCGGCCCTCGAAGAGACGACGGTGCAGGGGCTGGACGAGGAAATCGACCGCACGGCCCTGCTCAACGAGATCCGGGTGAGCGTGCACCGCTTCGAGCAGCTCCGGCCGCAGGCGACGAACCCCGAGTTCTGGCTGTCGCATCTGCTCAGCGGGCTGCACCACCTGCTGCTGTCGGGCGACCGGTCGCCCGACGAGAAGGCGCGTGCGGCCGCGGACCGGCTCGAGGACATTCCCGCCTTTCTGGACGACGCCCGGGCGACGCTCACCGATCCGGTGGCCGTGTTCGTCGAGACGGCGCTGCGCATGAGCGAAGGCGGCCGGCTGCTGGTTGGCGAGGTCGGGGCGACGCTGGCGGGCGGCGCGCCGCCCTATGCGGAGCGGCTGCGCGCCGCGGCCGATCGCGCGACCGCCGCGCTCGCCGCGTTCGAGCACGACCTGGACCGCTGGCTCGACGCGGGCAGCGATCACTTCGCGATCGGCGAGGAGGCCTTCGATTTCCTGCTCCATTATCAGCACGCCCTGCGGGACACTGCGCCCGAGCTGTGGCGCTACGGTCTGCGACTCAAGGAGGAGATCGAGGCCGACCTCCAGGCGCGCGCGGCGCGGCTCGACGGCGGCCGTTCCTGGCCGGAGCTCGTGGACCGGCTGCGCGGCGATCATCCCAGCGCGGCCGAGCTCGTGGACGCCTACGCCAAGGAGATGACCCGCGCCCGCGATTTCGTCGCGGCCAAGGGCCTCGCGCCGATCCCCGACGCCCCCCTCGGCGTCGTCCCCACGCCCCCGTTCATGCGTCCCGTGATTCCCTACGCCGCCTACGACAGCCCCGGCGCGTACGCGCGGGACCGCGCGGGCAGGTTCTACGTCACGGTGCCCGACCCGCGCCTGCCGGCGGCGCAGCAGGAGCGTATCCTGCGGGATCACTGCCGCTATGAGCTCGCCGCCACGGCGCTACACGAGGGCTATCCCGGACACCACCTGCAGATCGTCATCGCCAAAGCGCTCGCCTCGGACGTCCGCAGGAATTTGTGGACGCCGCTCACCGTCGAGGGGTGGGCGCTGTACTGCGAGGACATGATGGCGGAGCAGGGATTCTATGCGTCCGAGGAGGAGATGTTCTTCCAACGGGTGCACCTGTTGTGGCGCGCGGTGCGCATTCTTCTGGACGTCGGCCTTCACACGCGGGGCATGACGCGCGAGCAGGCCGTCGATCAGATGGTGCGTGATCTGCACGTGGAGCGGAGCAACGCCGAAACGGAGGTGCGCCGCTACTGCGCCTGGCCGGCCTACCAGCTGTGCTACGCGGTGGGCCGGCGCGAGCTGCTGCGCCTGCG
>JBGPOM010000130.1:0-5734 GCA_041488075.1 Gemmatimonadota bacterium | reverse complement strand
TCACCGAGGCGAAGGAGCTCATCGCCGGCTACACGATGATCCAGGTGAAGTCGAAGGAAGAGGCGATGGAATGGGCCCGGCGCTTTCAGAAACCCGCCCTGGACGGCAAGGACGGCGAGATCGAGGTCCGCCAGCTGTTCGAGCTGGACGACTTCGGGCCCAGCGAGGCGGTGGAGCGCTTCCGGAAGATCGCCCCATGAAGAAATTCACCTCGGTGGACGCCTACCTTCGGGCGGTCCCGCGCGGCCCGCGAGCCGCTCTCCAGAAGCTGCGCAAGACGATCAAGGCCGCCGCGCCAAACGCGACCGAGGGCATCAGCTATGGGATCCCGTCGTTCAAGCACCACGGCTATCTGGTGGGCTTCGCGGCGTTCAAGCATCACTGCAGCTTCTTCCCCGGGACGGCCCTGACCACGTTCAAGAGAGAGCTCGCCTCGTACGAAACCTCCAAGGGCACCATCCGCTTTACCCCCGACAAGCCCCTCCCCGCGGCCCTGGTGCGGAAGCTCGTCAAGGCGCGTATCGCGCAGAACGAGGCCAAGCGGTGACGACGTCCGATACCCACCGCGCGATCGACGCCGTCTGGCGGATCGAATCCGCCAGGCTCATCGCCGGCCTCACGCGGATGACGGGCGACATCGGTCTGGCGGAGGATCTCGCGCAGGACGCGCTCGTCGCCGCGCTCGAGCGGTGGCCGGAGACGGGCGTTCCGGACAACCCGGGCGCCTGGCTGATGACCACGGCCAAGCATCGCGCGATCGACATGCTTCGCCGCGGGAAGTTGCTCGACCGTAAGCACGCGGAGTTCGGTCACGAGCTCCGCGCCGGCGACGAGAGTCCCGAGCGCGATCTCGACGCGGCGATCGACGATCACATCGGCGACGACCTCTTGCGCCTGATCTTCACCACCTGTCATCCGGTGCTCTCGCCCGAGGCGCGCGTGGCACTCACGCTCCGCCTGCTCGGCGGTCTGACGACCGACGAGATCGCCAGGGGCTTCCTCGTCCCGGAAGCGACCATCGCCCAGCGCATCGTCCGCGCCAAGCGGACCCTGCGCGAGGCGCGGGTCCCCTTCGAGGTGCCGCGCGGCGCCGAGCTCGCCGCCCGCCTGGCGTCGGTGCTGGAGGTCCTGTACCTCGTCTTCAACGAGGGCTACTCGGCCACCGCCGGCGACGACTGGGTCCGACCCGCGCTGTGCGAGGACGCACTGCGCCTCGGCCGGATCTTGGCCGAGCTGGCGCCCGCAGACCCGGAGGTCCACGGTCTCGTCGCGCTGATGGAGATCCAGGCGTCGCGCCTCAACGCGCGCGTCGGTCCCGGAGGGGAGCCGATCCTGCTCCTCGACCAAGATCGCGGGCGCTGGGACCAACTCCTCGTGCGCCGCGGCCTCGCGGCGCTCGAACGGGCCGAGCGGGGCGCGGGCGCCCTCGGACCCTACGCGCTCCAGGCCGCCATCGCCGCCTGCCACGCGCGGGCGCGCACCCCGGAGGACACCGACTGGACGCGCATCACGGCGCTGTACGATGCCCTCACCCAGCTCACGCACTCCCCCGTCGTGGAGCTGAATCGCGCCGTGGCATATGCCATGGCCTTCGGCCCGGCGGCGGGTCTCGAGATCGTCGATGCGCTGACGTCCGAGCCCGCCCTCGCGAGCTACCACCTCCTGCCGAGTGTGCGCGGCGACTTCCTCACCAAGCTCGGCAGATTCGAGGAGGCGCGGGTGGAGCTCGAGCGGGCCGCTTCGCTCACGCGCAACGTCCGTGAGCGCGGCCTCCTCCTCGGACGCGCTCGCGCGCTTGGCACGACGCCACGTCAGTCTGGAAACAATCCGTAAGGCATGCGACGTTTACCGTCCAACGCACCGACATCATCCCCAACGGAGGACGAGTGACCGGTTCCGGCATTGTGTCTCGCTGGCGCTCCTGGGCGCCGCGGCTGCTCAGCATTCTCAGGATCGTCGCCGCCTTCCTCTTCTTTCAGGTCGGGTCGGCGAAGTGGTTCGCGTTTCCCGCCGCCGTCATGCCGGGTGGGGGCACTGCTCCGATGGGCTCGTTGGTATGGTTTGCCGCGGTGCTCGAGGTCGTCGGCGGGAGCCTCCTTTTCTTGGGATTGTTCACCCGTCCCGTCGCTTTCATCCTTGCGGGCGAAATGGCGTTCGCCTACTTCATTGGGCACGCGCCGAACGGCTTCTGGCCGGTGCTCAATCAGGGCATGCCCGCCATCCTGTTTTGCTTCTTGTTCCTCTACCTCTCCGCCGCCGGCGCCGGCCCCTGGAGCCTCGACGCTAGGCGAGGCACATGACGACGTTCTTCGTCACCGGGGCGAACTCCGGCATCGGCCGCGCCCTGGCCCTGGCCCTCGCCGCACGCGGCGGCCATGTCGTGCTCGCCACGCGCTCTGAAGAGCGCACCACGCCAGTCCTGGAAGCGATTCAGAGCCAGTACCCGGCCGCCCGAGCACAATGGTTGCACATCGATGTCTCGGATCTCACCTCGGTGCGGCGCGCGGCCGCGGCGTTTCTCGCGGGCCGCCAACCGATCGACGTGCTGGTCAACAATGCGGGGATCGCAGGCACGCGCCGACTCAGCGAGGATGGCTTCGATCTCACATACGCGACCAACCACATCGGGCCGTTCCTCCTCACGAACCTCCTCCTGCCCCGACTGCGCGAGGCGCCGCAGGGGCGGGTGGTGAACGTGGCGAGCGCCGCCCACACGATGGTGAAAGCGATCGACTGGTCCGTGCTGGAACGCCGCGCGACGCCCCAACGCAGCGGCTTCAGGGACTACGGCACCACGAAACTCATGAACTTGCTGCACGCCAAGGAACTGGCGCGCCGCTTGACCGGCACCCGGGTGACGACGTACGCGCTCCACCCCGGCGCGGTGGCGTCCAACATCTGGCGTGCCCTGCCGCGGCCCGTGCAGTGGCTGGGGAAGCTCTTCATGCTCTCGAACGAAGAGGGCGCGCGCACGCCGCTCTACTGCGCCACCGCCCCTGAGCTCGCAACGTCGACCGGACGGTACTACCACCGGGGGCGTGAGGCGCGCACCAGCCCGCTGGCGGAGGATCCAGCACTGGCGCGGGAGTTGTGGGAGAGGACGGAAGCGGCGATCGGCAGCGTGTGATGCCCTGGCCCGGATTCGAACCGGGACGCCTTGCGGCACTGCCCCCTCAAGACAGCGTGTCTACCAGTTTCACCACCAGGGCGAGCGCCGGAAAACTAGGGCGGCGCCTCGCGCGAATCAAGCGGACGCATACCTTTGGGGCATGGAACTCTGGGTAGCGTTCGGCTTCGGCGCCGGCGTGGGCCTCCTGCTCGGCTACCTGTTCGGCCGCCAGCGCCGGCCGCCCGCGCGGCGCGCGACGCCGGCCCCTCCACCCCCCCCACCCCGCGTGGCGCCGCCCGAAGTACGCCACGTCGTCATGGACGAGGGCGCGGCCAATGTGCTCAATGCCCTGAACAACCGGCTCGCCGCGATCGGCACGCTCGCCGATCTGTTGCACGGCAGCCCGCTCGACCCGGAGCGCGCTCGCGCCCTGATGATGCTGCACGGCGAGGTGCGGCGCGCCGCCGAGATCACGACCCATTTCCTCGAGCTGACCGACCACCCGATCGGCGCCGCGGAGCCGTGTGACGCCGCGGTCGTCGTCAACGGCGTGCTCGCCGAGCGGGATGCGACGTTCCGGGAGCTGGGCGTCAAGGTCATCCGCAACCTGCCCGGGAACTTGCCGATGGTCGCCTGCCCCATGGGGCAGCTGACCGAGATGCTCACGAAACTGCTCGACTTCGCGCTGCGCCGGCTGCGCGAGTCGCCGCCGCCGCGCGAATTGCGCGTCGACGCCACCGAGACGGGGCCCTCGCTCGTGCTGGCGTTGTGGGACTCGGGGCCGCCCCTCTCGGTCGAAGCGGAGCAGCGGCTCGTCTCGCCCTTCCGGTTCACGCAAACCGGAGGCGGCGGGGAGGTCGAGTTCGCTCTGGCGCGCGCCCTGGCGCAATCGACCGGCGGCAGCCTGCGGCTCCGCTTGCGCGGCGGCACGTCGGGCGCCGAGGTGGTCGTCACGCTCCCCAAGAGCGTGCTCGGACCCCGGCCGCGTCCCAGCGCCCCCGCGGCGACCTTGCCGCAGCTGCGCATCCTCGTCGTCGATGACGATCAGGTGAACCGCCAGGCGATGGAGCTGCTGCTCGAGCGGGAGGGGCACGCCGTCGTGGCGGTGGAGAACGGCCTCGAGGCGATCGAGCAGCTGGACCAGCGCGACGCGGTCTTTGACGTCATCGTCACGGACCTGCAAATGCCGAGGCTCGGCGGGAGGGCGATGTACGAGCAGCTCGTGGACCAGCGGCCCGAGCTCGCGCACCGCTTCGTGTTCGTCACCGGCGACCAGGCCCGCGACGAAACGCGGCACTTTCTCGAGTCCTGCGGGCAGCCGTCGGTCACCAAGCCGTATGACCTGAGTGACTTGATCAACGCCATCGGCAAGGTGACGCGCCGGCGCCCATGATGCCATGATACGTCGAGTGCTGGTGATCGCCTGGGCGGCCGCCGCCGCCGGGCCCGCCCCGGGCGCCGCCCAGGCGCCGGCGTATCGGGCTGCGTGGAGCTCGTGGGCGGTGGCGGTCGGGGCGGGCGGGTTCGCCGCGCTTCCCGGGATACTACGCCTGCCGCGCGGCGCCCCACCTTGCGCTCCCTGCGATCCCGCGGGGTTACCGGGGATCGATCGCTGGGTCGTCGGGCTCGAGTCTCACGGGGCCGCCACCGGGAGCGACGTGCTGCTCCTCGGGGTCGCCGGTGGAGCTCTGGTCGCGTCCGTGAGCGGCGTTTCGGCAGACCGCGCACGCGGGGATGCCGCCGTGCTCGTCAACGCCGTCGCCTGGACGTCGCTCGCCACCGAGTGGACCAAGGCGCTGATCCACCGCAGCCGGCCCGTCCTGTACACCGCTCAGGCTGCCAGTGCGGCCCGCGACCGTGACAACCGGCGGTCCTTCCCGTCGGGGCATGCCACCGCGGCGTTCGCGCTGGCCACGTCGTACGCCGTCATGGCCCAGCGGCAGCACCTTCCCCACGCCATCCGCAACGACGTGCTGCTCTTCTCCGGCGCGGCGGGCGTCGGGGCGCTGCGGATCGCGGCGGGCCGACATTTCACGACCGACGTGCTCGGGGGCGCCCTGCTGGGAGCCGGCGTCGGCTGGCTCACGGCGCACCTGTACCCGACGCGGCCCTAGCCCTACGGCCGGAAGACGTCCTTGGTCATCCGGAACGCTTTGAACGGCGACACGAGCATCAGCACGGGCACGACGACCAACATGACGGCCACCTTGACCGGCAGCGATTGCCCCCGCAGCCGCTCGGCGAGCGACGGCTTCGCCGCCGACTTGCCAAGCCCCATGCCGTGCTGGAAAATGACCTTCTGTCGCTCGATCCGCTTCGCGTCAGCCTCAGCAGCCGCGCGCTCCACCTCGTACTCGGGCGTCCCTGGCGCCGCCAGGATGCGATAATGGCCGCAGTACGGACAGCGCTTGGCGGACGTCGCGAGCGGGCGACGACACTTGGGGCACGGCGCCGTGGCAGGAGGAGAGGGTGGGATGGTCACTGTATGCGCCGACTCGGAATCGAACCGAGAACCTACTGATTAAGAGTCAGTTGCTCTGCCAATTGAGCTATCGGCGCGTCGTCGTGCGTGCGAGCGGGCAGGGAGCCCATGCCCCCAAGGGGAATCGAACCCCTGTTCCCACC
>JBGPOM010000129.1:0-5769 GCA_041488075.1 Gemmatimonadota bacterium | reverse complement strand
TAGTCCTGCAGCTGGAACCGCTCACGCGCCTGGTCGACCAGGCGCTCAGGACTGACGTCCATGGGTCTCCTCGTACCAGCGCACGAAGTTCCGGATGCCCTCGTCGATCCCCACCCGCGGCCGGTAGCCGAGGGCGCGCTCGGCGCGCCGCAGGTCGGCCGCGGTGAGACGGACGTCACCCGGCTGATCGGGGAGCCGCTCGATCCGGGGCTCGCGTCCGAGCGCCGCGCCGATCAGTGCGATCAGCCGGTCCAGCCGCACGCGCGCGCCGCCGCCGATGTTCAGCAGCTCGAAGGGGCCCGGCGTCCCCTCCCCACCGTCTGCGGTCCGGGCGAGCGCCGCCAAGACCCCGTCCACCGCATCGCTAATATAGGTATAGTCGCGCTCGCTCGAACCGTCGCCGTGCATCCGGACGGGCCGATCGCGCGCGATCAGGTCGGTGAACCGGTGGATCGCCAGGTCGGGCCGCTGGCGGGGCCCATACACCGTGAAAAACCGCAGGCAGACGATCCGCATCGGATAGAGATGGGCGAAGGCGTGGGCCAGGAGCTCGCCCGCCCGCTTGGTCGCGGCGTAAGGCGAGATCGGCGCCACCGCGGGAGCGTCCTCGGCGAACGGCGCCGGCGTCGCATCCCCGTAGACCGACGACGAGGAACCGAACACGATGCGTCCGATCCCGGCGCGGCGCGCGGCGTCCAGCACGCGCGCGGTGCCGGTGACGTTCGCCTCCACGTAGGCCGCCGGGTCGTCGAGCGAGGGGCGCACCCCCGCCTTGGCGGCGAGGTGCAACACCGCGACGACTCCCCCCTCGAGCGGCACCGGGTCGCGTGCGACGTCCGCTTCGACCAGCCGGAAACCGGCGTGTGCCCGGAGCGCCGCCAGGTTGCGCTGCTTGATCGCCCGCGGATAGAAGGGGTCGAAGTTGTCCACGCCGACCACCTCGTGCCCCCGCGCAACCAGCGCCTCGCACACGTGGGAGCCGATGAATCCGGCGGCCCCCGTCACCACTACTTTCTCCGGAGCGCTCACCGGCCAACGACGCCCCGCAGATACTCGATCGTGCGGCGCAGGCCTTCGTCGAGGGGCACGCGCGGCTCCCAGCCGAGCGTCGCGCGGGCGCGGGAGATGTCGGGCCGCCGGACTCTGGGGTCGTCGACGGGGAGCGGCCGCTCCACGATGGGGCTGCGGCTCCCCGTCAGCGCCAGGACGCGCTCGGCGAGCTGGCGCACGGTGAACTCGTCCGGGTTACCCAGGTTCGTCGGCTCGTCCGTCCCGCGCTCGAACATCCGCACGATGCCGTCGATCAGATCGTCCACGTAGCAGAACGAGCGCGTCTGCGAGCCGTCGCCGTACACGGTGAGCGGCTCGCCGCGCAGCGCCTGCGCGATGAAATTCGACACGACCCGGCCGTCGTTGGGACGCATCCGCGGCCCGTAGGTATTGAAGATCCGCACGATGCGCGTGTCGAGGCCGTGATAGCGGTGGTAGGCCATGGTGATCGCTTCCGCGAAGCGCTTGGCCTCGTCGTACACGCCGCGCGGCCCGACCGGATTCACGTTGCCCCAATACGTCTCCGGTTGGGGGTGCACCAGCGGGTCGCCGTACACTTCGGAGGTCGACGCAAGCAGGAAGCGGGCGCCCTTGGCCTTGGCCAGACCCAGGGTGTTGTGCGTGCCCAGCGCGCCCACCTTGAGCGTCGGGATCGGATACTCGAGGTAGTCGATGGGGCTCGCCGGGCTCGCGAAGTGCAATACGCCGTCGAGCGGGCCCGGCACGTCGATGAACGTCGTGACGTCCTGGCGCACGAGGCGGAAGCCGGGGTGGCCTTCAAGATGGGCGAGGTTCGCGGGGTTGCCGGTGATCAGGTTGTCCATCCCGATCACCGTGTGCGTCAGCGCGAGCAGCCGGTCACACAGGTGCGAGCCGAGGAAGCCGGCGGCGCCCGTTACGAGGAGGCGCATGCCAGGCGGCGGCCGATGCTGTCGTAGGTGAACCCGAGGGCCGCAAGGCGGTCGGGCTCGTAGAGGTTGCGGCCGTCCACGATGAGCGGCCGCCGCATCAGCTGCCGCATCCGTGGGAAGTCGGGGTTCCGGTACTCGAGCCACTCCGTGACGATGACGAGCGCGTCCGCCCCCGCGAGCACCTCGAAGGCGTGTACCGCGTACGTCACGCGGTCGCCGAGCCGGCGCCGGCCCGCGTCGAGCGCCGCCGGGTCGTGCACCCGCACCGTCGCGCCCGCGGCGAGGAGCGCCTCGACCAGCACCAGCGCCGGACTCTCGCGCACGTCGTCGGTCTCCGCCTTGAACGCGAGGCCCCACACGCCGATCGCGCGGCCGCGCAGCTTGCCCTCGAAGTGGCGCTCGACTTTCTCGAACAGCAGGCGCTTCTGCCGCTCGTTCGCCGCCTCGACGGCGGCGAGGATGTCGAGCGGGACGCCCCGCTCCTGCCCCATCCGGATCAGCGCTTGCACGTCCTTGGGAAAGCACGAACCGCCGTACCCGGGCCCGGGAAAGAGAAACGCCGGGCCGATGCGGCGGTCGGTCCCGATCCCCTTGCGCACGAGGGTCACGTCGGCGCCGACCGCCTCACACAGGCGCGCGATCTGGTTCATGAACGAGATGCGCGTCGCCAGCATCGCGTTGGCGGCGTACTTGGTCATTTCCGCCGACGGAATGTCCATGAAGATGAGAGGGTTCCCGGTGCGGACGAACGGCGCGTACAGCTCCTCCAGGACCTTGGCGGCCTGGTCGGAATCCACGCCGACCACCACTCGGTCGGGTTTCATGAAGTCCTCGACCGCCGCGCCTTCCTTCAGGAACTCGGGGTTCGAGCAGACGTGGAACGGCGTCTTGGTGTGCTTGGCGACCTCGGTGCGAACCCGTTCGGCCGTGCCGACGGGCACCGTGCTTTTCGTGATGACGACTTTGGACCGGGTCATGCGCTGGCCGACCGTGCGCGCCACCGCCAGGACGTGCTGCAGGTCGGCCGAGCCGTCCTCATCCGGGGGCGTGCCGACGGCGATGAAGACGATGTCGGACTCTTCGACGGCGCCTCCGACGTCGGTCGTGAACTGGAGGCGCCCCTCGCGCTGATTGCGGGAGACCAGCGGCTCGAGCCCCGGCTCGTAGATGGGCAGCCGGTTGTGCTTCAGGCCGTCGATCTTCGGCGCGTCGACGTCCGCGCAGATCACGTCGTTCCCCGTTTCGGCGAGACAGGCGCCGACGACCAATCCGACGTACCCCGTCCCGACGACGGCAACCTTCACGGGGCGCCTCCCGGGCGCGGCAGCGCGTGCCGGGTGTCGACGACGGCGCGGGCGTAGCGCGCCACCATCCCGTAGTCGACGGCCGAGTGGTCCGTCACGACGATCACACAATCGGCGCTCTCGAGCGTCGCGGCGGTGAGCGGGACCGAGGCGAGATCCAGCCCGTCCTCCTTGAGCTGGGGCACGTGCGGGTCGTGGTAGCGCACCGTGGCGCCGCGCAGGTGCAGCAGCCGGATCACGTCGAGGGCCGGGCTCTCCCGGATGTCGTCGATGTTCCGCTTGTACGCGACCCCCAGCACGAGCACCGTGCTGCCCCGCACGGCCTTGCCGGCGTCGTTCAACCGCTCGGCCACCTTGCCGATCCAATACTCGGGCATCGCCGCGTTCAGCTCGCCGGCCAGCTCGATGAAGCGGGTCTTATAGTTGAGCGTGCGCATCTTCCAGGCGAGGTAGTGCGGGTCGAGCGGAATGCAATGGCCGCCGACGCCCGGCCCCGGCATGAACTTCATGAAGCCGAACGGTTTCGTCGCCGCAGCCTCGATCACCTCCCACACGTCGACGCCGAGCTTGTCGCACACGATCGCCATCTCGTTGACGAGCCCGATGTTCACGCTGCGGAAGGTGTTCTCGAGGATCTTCACGAGCTCGGCGGCCTCGGTGGACGACACCGGCACCAGGTGCTCGATGGCGGGCTGGTACAACGCCGCCGCCACCTGGAGACAGGCCGGCGTGATGCCGCCGACCACCTTGGGCGTGTTCCGGGTGTTCCACTTCTCATTGCCGGGGTCTACCCGCTCGGGGGAGAAGGCGAGGAAGAAGTCCTCGCCCACCTTGAGCCCCGTCGCCTCGAGCGCCGGCAGCAGCAGCTCGCGCGTCGTGCCGGGATAGGTGGTGGACTCGAGAATCACGAGCTGCCCGCGCCGCAACGCGTGCTTCACCGCGTCCGTCGCCGCGAGCACGTAGCTGACGTCGGGATCCTTGGTCTTGGACAGCGGCGTCGGCACGCAGATGGAGATCGCGTCCGGCTCGCGCAGGCGCGTCAAGTCGGTGGTCGCGACGAACTTCCCCGACCGAATCGCCTCGGCGACCGCCGCCGCCGGCACGTCCTTGATGTGCGACCGGCCGGCGTTCAGGCGATCCACCACGGCCTGGCTCACGTCGAACCCCAGTACGCGGTAGCCCGCCCGCACGAACTCCATCACGAGCGGCAGGCCCACGTACCCCAGCCCGACGATGCCGCACAGCGCGGTGCGATCCTTGGCCTTGGCGAGCAGGGCCGCGGCGGGCGTGGTCACAGGGCCTCCGGCGCGCCGCCGCGCGCGAGCGAGCGCGATGCGGCCTCGAGCACGCGCACGACGCGCACGCCGTCCTCCGCGCCCGCCCCCGCGCGGGGCGACTCGGCGCCGCGCGCGACGCGCACGAAGTGCGCGAGCTCGGCGGCGAGCGGCTCGACGTTGGGAATGCGGGGAATGAAGATGTCCCCCTCGCGGATCGCCAGACTCTCGCCGAACGACCCGTACTCAGGGGGGCGATCCACACCCTTGTCGTAGATGCGCAGCTTTTCGCGCGGCTCCATGTCGTCGAACACGACCATTTGTTTGGCCCCCACCACCGTGAGCTTGCGTTCCTTATGAGGGTCGAGCCACGACAGCTGGACGTGGGCGAGCACACCGCTCGCGAACTCCATCGTCAGAAAGACGACGTCCTCGATCTTGGGCTGGAGGTAGCTCTTCCCCTGGGCGGCGACTCGCACCGGCGCCTCTCCAAGCAGATGGAGCGCCACCGACACGTCGTGGGGGCCGAAACTCCAGAGGGCGTTCTCATCCTGGCGCACCTGCCCGAGGTTCACGCGCAGGCCGTAGAGGTAGAAGATCTTCCCCAGTTCGCCGCCCTGGACCAGGCCCCGGAGCCGCTCCACCGCCGCGTGGAAGATCAGCAGGTGGCCGGCCAGCACCGGGACCTTCCGCTCGGCCCCCAGGGCGGCCACCGCCTCCGCGTCCCGGACGCTCAGGGCGAACGGCTTCTCCACGAGGCAGGGCTTGCCCGCCTCGATGCAGCGCCGCGCGACGGAGGCGTGGGTGCCCGCGGGCGACGCCACGATCACGGCGTCCGTCCGTTCGAGCAGGGCGGCCAGATCCCCCGTGACCAACGTCCCGGGGTACTGGCGCGCGATCTTGTCGCGCGTCTTGGCATCGGTGTCGCACACGGCGGCCAGCGCCGCGTCGGCGAGCCCCGCAGCGGTGCGCACGTGGTTCCGGCCCCAGGCGCCGGCGCCCACGACGCCGAGCCGCAGCCGCACGGGAGGAGATGTCACCGATAGAACCCGCGGATCGCGTCGATCACGCGGTCGAGCTGCGCGCGAGTGAGCTCGGGGTAAATGGGCAGGGAAATCACCTCGCGCGACGCGCGCTCCGACTGGGGCATGCTGCCATCCCGGTACCCGAGGTGCGCGAAGCACGGCTGGCGGTGCAGCGGGATCGGGTAGTAGACGGCGTGGCCGATCC
>JBGPOM010000128.1:0-5776 GCA_041488075.1 Gemmatimonadota bacterium | reverse complement strand
CGTTCCCGTCCGCGTCCGCGAACGACCGGTAGCGCGGGGACTCGTAGGGAATCGCCTCGGGATGGGCCTGGTAGGCGCGCTCGGCGAGCGTCGCAATCGCCTGGTCGCCCAGGCCGGGCTCCCCGGTGTCGCGGCGCACGGCCTCGATGTTCCGCCGGTTGAGGAGATTGCGCACGTCCACGTAGACGCTCCCCTGCCATCCGCGGACCCGCAACGGCCGCCGCAGCAACATGTCCAGGGTCAGGAGCGGCGGGAGTCGATGACTGTTCGGCAGGCCGATCAGCGTGTCCCCCGTCGCGTTCGTCATCGTGAACGGGAGCCCGGAACTGAAGCGCACGATCGTGGCGGCTTCGATCCCGCGGAGCGGACCGGGGCCGGAGCCATCCGGGATCCGCCCCTGGCCGATGACCGTGAGACTGTGGCGCCGGTCGTAGTCGAGGGGGAACTCGACGCGCGCCGGATTGATCGTGTCGCCTGTCGGATCGATGCGGATGCGGCGCAACAATTCGAAGGCGTTTGTAGCGGTCGCCGTCGCCTGCTGCAGCGTGTAGGCGACTCGTACCCCCCAACCGTCCGCGAGCGGACGATCGAAGATCACCTCCGCGCCCTTCACGTTGCCGAAGTCCAGGTTCCCGAAGATCGTGGAGTCGGGGTCGAGCCCTAATGGGACGGACGCGACCAGTCCGTCGAGCAGCTTGTTGAACACGTTCACGCGCAACGACGTGCCCGCCGTGGGCCGGGCGCGCACGGAGAACTCGTACTGCGTCGCGTCTTCGAAGCCGAGCTTGGGATTGCCGCGGCGAAACCGTCCGGTGCGTAGCGTGTCGTCGAAGGCGGCGTCCACCAGGTACTGGAAGTCGGGCGCCTGCGAGAACCGTCCCCAGCTGACGACGACGGTCGCGCCCTTGAGCACCGTCGAGAATCCGATGCGCGGATTGATGCTCCGGCGCGCTCCGCTCCCACCGCTCGCGCCCGGGACGCCGGCGCCGGGATCGAACTGGTCGTAGCGCAGCCCGAGGGTCACGACGAAATCCGCGCCGTGCGCCTGCGCCTCGACATACCCGGCCGCCGAGGTCGGGGAGAAATCGGCCGCCGTGGGCGGCGGGACGCTGTCGCCCGCTGCCAGGTAGCCGAGCACCCGCTGGAAGGTCCGGACCCGCTGGCGTGACAGCTCGGCGCCGACGTAGAGGTCGGTCGCGGCGCCGCCGATGCTCAGGTCCAGCTGGGTCCGCAGCTCGCGGTAGCGATTCCACGACAGCTCGCCGTTCGAGCCAGCGCCCAAGAAGAACGCCGGGACCCCCCAAGGCGAACGGTCGCTGAAGTCGGGGGCGTTGAACCCCGGGATCGGCCCGGTCGTGGCGACCGTGTCCTGCGCGCGCGCCAAGTCCTCGCCCACGAACCGGAACGTGCTCCCCGTGACCGCGCCGAAGCGGTAGGGCGGCTCGCTCACGACCGTGCCGCGGATGAATTCGCGCGTGAAGTACCCCGTGCGCAGCTCGGCGGTGAAGTTGTTGGTGGCGCGTTGCAGGTGCGCGCTGAGCAGGTTGCCGGTCACGCGGCGCGCGGGGGCCCAACGCGTGTCGTACTTGTACACGGGGTCGTAGAGCAGGCGCTGATCGGCCGAGCGCAGGGCGAACAGGCGCAGCGTGTACGGCCCGCCGAGCGGCAGCCGCAGTTTGCCGGCGGCGTCGTAGCGCTCGCCGCTGTTGTGCGGCAGGAGCGCGGGGTTGTCGTTGCGGGGATCGCGCGCGTCGGGAGGAGGCGGGGCGTTCACGGGATCGGTGTCGAGCCGCCCCTCGGCGTCGAGCACCGCCGCGAGGCCGGCCCCGTGCCCGAGCGGCCCATCGACCGACACGATCGCGCGGTCGAGCCCCAGATCGGCGGGGCCCCACAGCGGCCGGTCGCTTTCGTACGCCGCGCGCCCGCTCCAGCGGCCCCCCCCGTCCTTCGTCACCACGTTGATGAGCCCCGAGAGTGCCTGGCCGTAGCGGGCCGAGAAGCCGTTGGTGACGAGCGAGGCCTCGGTGAGGATGTCGGGAGGAATGCGCACGCCGAGCGGCCCGGTAGAGGCGTCGAGCTGATTCTTGACGCCCAGGCCGTCGAGGACGAACGCCTGCTGGCCCAATCGCCCACCGCGGTAGCTCTCGCCGACCGCGCCCGCCGAGAGCGCGACCGCCTCGTCGAGGGTCGTGACGGGGTAGCGACGCAGCTCGTCGCCGCCGATCCGCTGCACGGTGGCGACCAGCGCCGGGTCGAGGATCGAGTCGGCGTACGCCTCGACGACGATCGGCTTGTCGATCGTGTAGACGTCGACGGTGAAATTGACGAGCGAGACCTGGCCGGCCCGCACCAGGACGCTGTCCCGCCGGACGGTCTCGAAGCCGATGGCGCGGACCGTCACGAGGTGCCAGCCGCTGCGCGCTTCGCGGATCCGGTAGAAGCCCGAGCTGTCGGTCAGGGCGAGCCAGCGGCCGTCCAGCCCGACCTGCGCGCCCGCGATCGCCGCGCCGCCCTCGCGCTGGCGCACGTGGCCCGCGATCGAGCCGTTCGTCTGGGCGCGGGCCAACGCCGGCAGAGCGGCGAGCAGAAGCAGCAGCGCCAGCGCCTTCACGGCGCGTCCAGGAGCCAGAGGTCGGCGCTGCCGTTGGTCCACAGCTCGGCCGCCACGCGTGTGCCGCCCGGGGCGAAGGCGGGCCGCCGGAACCGGGACGTCGCGTTGCCGATCACCGTCTCGGCGCCGGTCGCCAGCGTCACGAAATGGAGCTCCCCGCCGTGGTCGACCTGCGCCGCGCCGAGCACGGAATCCACGACGTAGGTCACATCACCGCCCACCACCGCGACCAGCCGGCCGTTCGCGAAGCCCACGTCCCGCGCGATGCCCGCAACCCCGAAATCGTAGACGGTGTCCGTCCGGCCGCTCGAGAAGGCGTAGCGGTACACGCGGGAATCGCCGTTCCGGGTGAAGTAGATCGTGTCGCCGGTGGCCCCCCCGACGGCGACCGACGACGCGCTGTCGGTCGTGGAGACGGCGGCGAGCACTGGCGTCGCCCCGGCGAAGTCCAGCGTGACGACTTCGATCCCCGTCCGCACCGTGTCCGGAGGGCAGCCCGAGCAGGCCTGCGGGTAGGTGACGCGCTCTCCGAGATAGACGAGCCGGCTCGGAGTCAGCCAACCGAGGTGCGAGATACCCTGATGGATCCGACCGGACGGCGCCGTGTAGGCGAGGGGGCGCAGCACGCGCACGTCGTTCGGGTCCGCCAGGGTGGCGACGACCAGCGCCTGCACGTCGGGCGTGATCGGCTGCCCGGGGAGGCGGTGGGAGCGCACGCGCACGTACGCAATCCGGCCGTCGACCGCGAGCGCTGCGTCGTCGAAGACGTCGATCGAATCGTCGGCCGCGCTCGTGCGGCAGGCGTAGCGCGAGATCGTCCCGCCCGCCGGGGGCAGCACGGCGAAGCAACGGTCGTGGTCCACACGATCGAGCCGCTCGGCGGTGTAGAGAATGCCGCCATCGCCCGGGAGCCAGGCCGGGGCGAGGTCGGTGCCTGGATTGAGCGTGAGGCGTGCACGCGGGGGGGGGGGCGCGTTGAAGGGAGCGTGCGGCGCGTGGTCCCCGGCGCTGAACGGCGCGGAGTGCTCGCACGCGGCGAGCGCGGCAGCGAACCAGGCGGCAGCGAGGACGGCGGGGCGCACGCTCATGGTGATTGGTGCCTCGAATGTAGCCCGGGCCCCTCCGCGGCAGTAAGGATGCAGCAGTCCTGAAATCCACACGATTCGGGCTGAAACGCCGCGGGGGAGCGCGCCGAGGTGGTTAGATTCCTTGGTGCCGGTCCACGCTCACGAGGGAGTCCTCCATGATGGTCGTGCCGCTAATCCTCGCCGCCTTGCAGCAGCCCACCGTTCCCGCCCCCGTGAAGCTGCCGCCGCTGCCTCCCGCGTGGTCGGACACGTCGCCGTTCCGGCGGCTCGATCTCCCGACCCCGACGCTGCTGCGCGAGGGATCGGGGCGTGCCGGCCGGGGGTACTGGCAGCAGCGGGCCGATTACACGATCAGCGTCACACTCGATACGGCGCGGCACAGCGTCTCAGGCCGCGAAACGATCCGCTACACGAACAACTCCCCCGACACATTGCGCTACATGTGGCTGCAGCTCGACCAGAACCTGTTCCGGGACGATAGCCGCGGCACCGCGCTGAATCCCCCCGACGCGCGGTTCGCGGCGCGCGGCTTCCCGGGCGGCTTCGTACTCGACGGCGTGAAGGCGGTCAGGCGGACGGGCAACCAGGCGGCCAGGAGAATTGCTCTCGCCAACACGATCAATGGGACCGTGATGCGGGTCGAGCTGGACCAACCTCTGCTGCCGGGAGGCGGGGTCGTGTCGTTCGACATCGGCTTCTCGTTCCAGGTCCCCGAGCACGGCGCCGACCGGATGGGGCGTGAGCAGTTCCCCGAGGGCTGGCTGTATGAAGTCGCGCAGTGGTATCCGCGCATGGCCGTGTACGACGACGTGCGCGGCTGGAACACCGAGCAGTACTTGGGCCAGGGCGAGTTCTACCTCGAGTACGGCGACATCGACTTCGCGATCACGGTACCGCGCGGATTCATCGTCGCCGGCACGGGCACGCTGCAGAACCCGCTCGAGGTGCTGACCCCCGCCCAACGGGGCCGTCTCGCGCGCGCGCTGCGCTCCGACTCGACGGTGGCGATCATCGCGAGGAACGAGGTCGGGACGCCGTCGTCCAGGCCTGCCGGCGCGGGCGCGACCCGCACGTGGCGGTTCGCGGCCAAGAACGTGCGCGACGTCGCCTGGGCCGCCGCGCCGAACTTCATCTGGGACGCGAGCGGCTGGAACGGGATCCTGATGCAGTCGTTCTACCCGCCCGTCGCCGATTCCATCTGGCGCGAGTCGACCCGGATGGTGCGCCACTCGATCAAGCATTACTCGGAAAAGTGGTTCCCCTACCCGTATCCCACGGCCATCAACGTCAACGGGCCGGTGGGCGGGATGGAGTACCCGATGATCGTCTTCTGCGCGAGCCGCCGCAGCCGTGAGGGGCTGTTCGGCGTGACGACGCACGAGCTAGGTCACGAGTGGTTTCCCATGATCGTGGGAAACAACGAGCGGTTGTATGCGTGGATGGACGAGGGGTTCAACACGTTCATCAATATTTACTCGGCCCGGACCTACTTCCCCGACCAGGCCTGGCTTCGCAGCCGCGGCCAGGCCGAAGCGTGGGCGCAGTTCGCGGCCACCGGACGCGACCAGCCGCCGATGCTCCCCGCCGACCGCGTGCCCCCCGAGCTGCTCGGCGCGGCCGCGTACAGCAAGCCCGCGACGGGCCTCTACCTGCTGCGCCACGCGATCCTGGATTCGGCGCGGTTCGACGCGGCGTTCCGCGAGTATACCCGGCGTTGGGCGTTCAAGCACCCCACTCCCGCCGATTTCTTCCGGTCCATGGAAGACGGCGTCGGCGAGGACCTGTCGTGGTTCTGGCGCGGCTGGTTCTACCGCACCGACGTCGTGGATCAGGCGGTGGATTCGGTGCGCACCCAGCGAGACTCCTCGGGTACGACCCTCGCGGCGATCTACCTGTCGAGCCCGGGCGGGCTGCCGATGCCCGTCGACCTGCGGCTGACATTCGCCGACGGCTCGACTGAGAACGCCCGCCTCCCCGTCGAGGCGTGGTATGGCGGCAGCCGGTTCCTGTACGTGCGGCGGTTCCCGAGCGAGCTCACCAAGGTGGAAGTCGATCCGGACAAGAACTTCCCCGACGT
>JBGPOM010000127.1:0-5835 GCA_041488075.1 Gemmatimonadota bacterium | reverse complement strand
GACAGCGTCGCGCCGTGGCGCTCGAGCGTCGTGGTGCCGAACAGCTCGGCCACCATCCCCGCCACCATCTCTTCCGTCAGCGCGAGCATCCCCTCGTAGTCGGCGTACGCCTCATACCATTCCGCCATGGTGAACTCGGGGTTGTGGAAGCGGTCCATCCCCTCGTTGCGAAAGTCGTGCCCGATCTCATACACCTTCTCCAGCCCCCCCACGATGCAGCGCTTCAGGTACAGCTCGTCGGCGATCCGCAGGTAGAACGTGGCATCGAGCGCTTCGTGTTGGGTGGTGAACGGCCGGGCCGCCGCGCCACCGTACATCGGCTGCAGGACCGGTGTCTCCACCTCCAGATACCCCCGCGCGTCGAGGAACGCCCGCATCGCGGTGACGACGCGGGTGCGGAGGCGGAAGACATCCCGCACTTCGGCGTGCACGGCGAGGTCGGCGTAGCGCTGGCGATAGCGCACCTCCGGGTCGGACAGCTCGCCGTGCCGGACCCCACTCGCATCTTCCTTGCCGAGCGGCAATGGCCGCAACGCCTTGGTCAGCAGGGTGACCTTTTCGGCGCGCACGGTGACCTCACCCGTCTTGGTCTTGAACAACCGGCCCTCGACGCCGACGAAGTCGCCGAGGTCGAGGAGGGCCAGCACCTCGTAGGCCTCGGCGCCCAGGTCGTCCACCTTGAAGTAGGCCTGGATCTTTCCCGACTGGTCGGCGAGATGCGCGAAGGTCGTCTTGCCGTGCGGCCGCAGGGCGATCAGGCGCCCGGCCAGGCGATGCACCGTGGCATCGTCATCGCTCCGGTACGCCGCGATCGCATCCCGGGCCGTGCCCGAGCGGTCAAACCGATACGCGAATGGTACGACGCCGCGCTTCACCAGCTCGTGCAGCTTCTCGCGCCGAGCGGCCTCCACGAAGCTCGTCATGCGGCCTTGTGACCGAAGCGGCGCAGGAACTCCTCGATGAACGGATCGAGGTCCCCATCCATGACCTTGTGGACGTCGGTCACCTTCAGCTCGGTGCGGTGATCGTTCACCATTGTGTAGGGCTGGAACACGTAGGAGCGGATCTGATTCCCCCAGGAGTTGTCGGTCTTCTGCTTGTCCACCTCGGCCTTTTTCGCCTCTCGCTCGGCGACGGCGCGCTCGTACAGCCGCGCCTTGAGCATCTTCATCGCGGTGGCCTTGTTCTTCCCCTGACTCCGTTCCTGCTGACACGCCACCACGATCCCCGACGGCAGGTGGGTGATCCGTACCGCCGACGATGTCTTGTTGACGTGCTGGCCGCCCTTGCCCGAGGCGCGGAACACGTCGATGCGCAGATCGTCGTCCTTGATCTCGATCTCGATCTCGTCGTCCACCACCGGGTAGACGAACACCGACGCAAACGACGTGTGGCGGCGCGATTGGGAATCGAACGGTGAGATGCGCACCAACCGGTGCACGCCCTTTTCCGCCTTCAGGAGCCCGTAGGCGTAGCGCCCGCGGATCTCGATCTCGGCCGACTTGATCCCCGCCTCTTCGCCCGGCAGGAGATCGAGCACCTCGACGGTGAACCCGTGCCGTTCGGCCCAGCGGGTGTACATCCGCACGAGCATCTCGGCCCAGTCCTGCGATTCCGTGCCGCCCGCCCCGGGATGGATCGTGAGGAGCGCGTCCCTCATGTCGTCCGGGCCTTGCAGCATGTTCTGCAGCTCGAGCGTCTCGAGCCGGGCGGCGATCTCGTCCGCCTCCGCCTCGAGGGACCGCTGCATCGCCAGATCGATGTGGGAATCGGCTTCGAGCAGCTCGGTCAGCTCGCGCCCTTCATCGACCCGCTTGCGCAGGGCGTGGTAGGGCTCGAGCCAACCCTTCAGCGCCTTGACCTCGGTGACGGTTTGCCGGGCGCGCTCGGAATCGGCCCATAGCGCCCCGTCGGCCATCGCGCGTTCGAGCTCCGCGAGACGCGCCGCCTTGCCGTCGACGTCAAAGAAAGCCCCTGAGCAAGGCGAGACGGCGGTCGAAATCCTTGAAACGTTCGGTTAGACCCACGGTGCATGCGCTCCTAGAAAAGCTTGTGGCCGCCGGCGAGAATCTCGTTCAGAGCCTCGGTCCAAAAAGGGGTGCCCTGCGCCAGCTCGAGCCCCACCTGCTCCGTGTACTCCAGCCAGCTCTTTTGGATCTCGTCCTTGAAGAGCTGGGGCAGCGTCCCGTCGCGGATCCCCTGCTGCCGCTTCTCCGGGTGGTACACCAGCATGTCGGAGATCAACGCGCGCGCGAGGCGCCGCGCCTTCTGCTTCGGATCCTGCACCATGAACGGGTTCACCGGGCGGAGCGGACCGGTGAGCCGCTTCCCGGGGGCGCTCGTCGCCGGGGCCGACGCCGGTGCCGCCCGGACCGGCGCTGCCGGCGCGACGGGTGGCGCGGGCACGGCGGGCCGGGCCACAGGTGGCGGCGCGGCGGGCATCAACGGCCGCCGCGGAGGTGTTGCCGGGGGTGCGGGCGCAGTGGGCCGGGCAATCGGCGGCGCCATGGGCGGACGCGCCGGCGCGCTCGGCGCGGCGACGTGTGGAGCGGCCGCAGGTGTGGAGGTGGGACTGGCGCCATCGGCGCTCACCGCGAAGACGTTGCTACAGACGCTGCAGCGCGCGCGGACGCCGCCCGCGGGGACCTTGGCCGGGTCCACCCGGTACACCGTTTCACACGACGGACAGGTGACGTTCACGCCCTCGCCTCACTCACCACGCCCGGCTTCGCCGGGCTCCGGGTCGTGGCGGCGGTCGACGACGAACACCGACCCCGCCTGGGTCTTCGCGTAGCTCTTCATTTCGGTCGCCAACTCGCTCACCTGGGCGGGGTGCGCAAACCGCCGGTGCTGGTTCGTCACGACGCCGATCGACAGCGTCATCAGAGGGACCCGGTGCAGCTGCCCGCGCCGGTCCTTCCCGAAGTAGTACCCGGCCCGGCGATCCTGCTCGTTGTACTGGTACGGCACGAGCGTGTCGAACACGTCGAGCACTTCGCCGCACACCTCGCCGATGTGCTCGATCGGGATGACACAAATGAAGTCGTCCCCACCGATGTGCCCGACGAACCCCCGCTGGCCGAGCGTGCCCCTCACCACGTCGTGCAGGATGCGCGATAGCAGATAGATGACCCGATCGCCGTCGTAGTAGCTGTAGCGATCGTTGAACTCCTTGAAGTGATCGAGGTCGGCGTAGCAGACGGCGAACAGCTCGCCCAAGTCCATCCGCCGCCGGAACTCGCGCTCAATCTCCCTCGTCCCCGGGAGTCGGGTGGACGGGTTCACCGCCACGTCGCGCTCCGCGCGGGTCACCAGCGCGTCGAGGCGTCCGACCTGCTCCCCCGGCTCGAACAGCGGCGTGATGACCTCGTCCGCCCCGGCCGCGAACCAGCGACGCACGACGTCGGTGGCGTGGCGGTGCGTCACGACGGCGAAGGGCACGATCGCCGTGTACGGGTCCGCCTTGAGGCGGGCGCACAGCTCGAGCCCCTCGGCCCCGGCGCTGTCGGCGTCCACCAGCACGAGCGTGGGCAGCGCGCGCAACACGCGCTCCGCCACCGCCGCGGCCTGCGGGATGGTGTCGACGGGCAGTCCCTTCCCGTTGACCCAGGTGGTCACGAAGTCAGGTACGGAACGACCAGCCGGCGAGAAGAAGAGAATGGCTCGGCGCGACCGCACCTCACTCCTCTCGTAAGGGTCGAAAGCGCCTAAACTTAGGCCGCTTCGCCTCCCGTGTCAAATGAACCCCCGAGCCGGGGGTCTGAAGGCATGCCCGTCAGAAACCGATGCTCACTTGCACACGGGCGATGCCGCGCGGCCCGACGGTCGTGCGCAGCGCGGCGGGCCGACCCGCGGCGGCGGCGAGCCGGCTGGAGATGAGCGCGTCCACCGCGCTCGCGACGTGATTCGCCAGGAGCAGGCCGACCTGGTTCTGGGCGCGGCGGAAACCGACGTCGCTCCGGCGGATCGTCTCGCGGAATACTGCGTGCTCGAGGGAATGGTCGCGCCACGACCACTGGAATCCGGGCCCCACCGCGCGCGCCTGGTAGAACTGCAACGCCCGCCAGTACGGCGGTGAAGTGGGGTCGGGCGGCGTATCGGGATCCCCCCAAAACGTGCGTCGTGCGAGCAGCCAGACCGATCCGTTGTACGTGCGCGTGTCGCTCTCGGGGACGAACGCGGCCCCGGGGTCGGCGTCGTAGCGCCCGCTCTCGGAGAAGCGCTCCATCTGCTCGTAGTACTCGAACACCGTGTCGCGCCGGGTGGGGCTGAACGCGCGCCGCGCGATGGCGTAGGCAAGGGCCTGGTACCGCTCCGCGTCCCGGCTCGCCTCACGGTCCAGCTGGAGGAACCGCGACACGAGATAGACCTCCGCCGCGAGATACACGGCCCCGCGGTCCTGCCGGCCCAGCAGCTGGCCCGCGCCCGGCAGCAGCAACGACGCCAGCGGGCGCACCAGGGCGCCGCGCTTCGCCGTCGCGGTATCGGCGCGCTGCGCCGCGGCGCCCGCGGGCAGGGCGAGGGCGAGCGCCAGCCCCAACGCGAGCCCGCGCGTGACGCGCTTCAAAACGTCACCCGGAACGAGAAGAACGTGGGGTTCTCGACCTGCAGGCCGGACCCGGTGAGAAACGTGCGGGCCAGATCCACGCCGATCGAGCCGTTCTCCACGCCGACCCCGACGCTCGGCCCGCTCAGACCGTCCTGCACGAACGCGTACCCGGCGCGGACGCGCAGCAGGCGCTGATAGCCCACGTCGAGCCCGACGCGCAGCTCCGATGAGCCCGGATGGTCCCAGGGACTGTCCACGTCGGCCGCCACCCGGAGATCGAACCGCTCGCCGGCCGGCGCGCCGTCGCGGGCGGGCAGCAGGACGTGGTACTGCGCGCCGACGGCGAGGCGCGCAGGGAGGGCATCGGCCTGCGGTTTGTTCTGCACCTGGAGCTTGAAGCCGACGTTGCGCAGCGCCACGCCGACGCGCAGCGGGCCGCCTGGCCCCACGCGGAATTGCCCGCCGAGATCGATCGCATGGGTCGTCCCCTGCCCGACCGGGAAATTGGTGCAGTCACCGCTGCAATCGACGCGGAACTGGACGAGCTTGTAGCTCACCCCGAAAGCGAAGGACCCCGCGAGCGCGGTCGCGTAGGAGGCGAGGAACTCGAAGTTGCGGGGGGCGATCCGGGCGATGGTGTTGCCGTTGTCATCGGTGCGCTCCAGGTCGCCGTAGTCCACCAGGTACACCGCCCCACCCAGCACCCCGATCCCCCGCGACGGGAAGTAGGCGCCGAGGACGTGGCTGCGGCCGGCGACGAGCGTGGCGCTGTGGAGCGCGAACTCGTTCGTCTCCATGGTGGCGAGTCCGGCGGGGTTCCAGAATGCCGCCTCGCCGTGTCCTTCGGACCCCATCGCGGTCTGTCCCATGCCGACGGCCCGGGCGCCGACCGGGAAGACGAGGAAGAGCGCGCCCGTGTTGAGGGGAGGCTCCTGCGCGGCGAGGCGCTCGGGCGGCCGGCCGACGAGGAGCGCCGCGAGCGCGAGCAGTCCGGCGCTAGAAGGGTTTCGCCTCATCGATCAGCATGATCGGAATGTCGTCCTCGACCGCATAGAGCAGGCGGCAGGCGTGACTGGCGCGCGTCTGGGGGGGGGGGGGGCGCCGCGGTGCTCGAGCGGCCCCTTGCACTTGGGGCAGACGAGGATTTCGAGCAAGTCGGGCGAAAGGCTCATGACGTGGCGTACCCCAGGCGCTTGAGCGAGGGTTCGTGGCGGCGCCATTTGGGCAAGACCTTCACGTGCAGGTCGAGAAAAACCCGCGCGCCGAGGAGGGACTCGATCTTGGCG
>JBGPOM010000126.1:0-5842 GCA_041488075.1 Gemmatimonadota bacterium | reverse complement strand
CGCCCTACGCCGAGGGAGGCCGTTGCCCACTCGCCCACGCCGTCGATCGTGAGAATTGCCGCCTCGTCGAACGGCGAGGGGAAGAACGCGCTGGCCGCATGGGACTCGTGATGCTCGGCATACAGGATTTCTCCCTCGTAGCCGAGCGCGTCGTGCAGCTGGCCGTCCATGTGGAGCTTGTCCTTCAGCCACAGCGGCGCTGCCTTCAGGAACGACGCGAAGCCGCGCGGCGCGACGCCGACGTACGTCTCGAGGATGCGCTCGAACTTGAGCAGCGGCTTGTCGTAAAAACCCACGAACGCCAGGTCGGCGGCCGTGATCCCGGCGGCGCGGAGGCAATACTCGATGGCCCGGACCGGACAGGCGTCGTCGCCTTTCCTCCGGGTGAAGCGCTCTTCCTGCGCGGCGGCGACGATTTCCCCGTCGCGCAGCAGGCATGCCGCGCTGTCGTGGTAGAAGGCGGAAATGCCGAGGATGTGGGTGGCGCCCATGAGGGAGATTACGCTTGCAAGATGCGGGCGCCGGCTTCATAGTTTCTTAACGCATTCTTACACAATGGCTTTGAGGTATCACTGCTGGTCCCGGAGTGTTGCATTCGGGCCACAACACGCCGGCGATTCAACAGGTGCCGGCGGCCGGGCGCGGGGGGGGCGTCTACGCTTCCAAGATGCGGGCTGGCAGCGAGCGGTGCGTCGCGGCTGTCAAGCTGTGGGGCAACAAGCGGTTGAGCGGTGCCGCGCGCTCCTCATCGGCCGGCGACCGGTGTGGTATCCGTGCTCCAACCCGCTCCAGGGCTTGCCGACCGCAGCGTCACCAGATCGTACTTGCCGTTCGGCAGCCGCGGAATCGCGTCCCGGACGTCATAGCGTGCGGGCTGCATATGCCGGGGCAGCTCGATGCCGCAGTAGCGCTGCAGCCGCTCGAGCGAGCCGCCGGGACAGAGGACGAGGTGCGCCACAACGCGCTCGCCACGCTGCGGGTCGGGCTCTCCCGCCACGACGACGTCGGCCACTTCCCCGGAGCTCTGGATCACGTCGCCGATTTCTTCCGGACTCACCCGGTACCCTAGGGACTTGATGAGCCGATCGCGGCGGCCCACGTAGTAGAGGAACCCGGCGTCGTCCTGCCGGACCAGGTCCCCCGAGAACACGACCCGCTCCCCGTTGGGACTGCGGCGCAGCGGATGGGGCCGGAACGCTCGCGCGGTGCCCTCCGGATCTTGCCAGTAGCCGAGCGTCACCGTGGGACCGGCATGCACCAGCTCGCCCACCTCGCCGGCAGCACACGGGGTCAGATCCTCTCGGAGCACCAGCACCTCGGCGCCCGGAATCGCCCGGCCCATCGAGCCCGGCCGGCGATCGACCTCGTCCGGCGGGAGAAAGGTGCTGCGCAGGACTTCGGTCAGTCCGTACATCAGGTAGAGCTGTGCCTGGGGTTGTGCGCGCCGCAGGGTGCGGACGCGCTCGACCGGCAAATGACCGCCGGCATTCGTCAGGATGCGCAGGGCCGGTAGCGCCGCATCGCGGAACGTGGCGGCGCTCAGGAGCTGGAGCCAGAGGGGCGGGACGGCCGCCAGCACGGTCATCTCGCGGTCACGCAGATTCGCGACGAGCTGCTGCGGCAGCGGCGAGCGCTCGATCCCCAGCGCCGCGCCGGTGCCCACGGCGCACAGGACCTGGCTCATGCCGTACACGAAACTGAACGGCAGGATGCTCGCAATGCGGTCGTCGGGCCGGATCCCCAGATACCCAGTCACCGCCGTCATCGCCGCCCAGAGATTGGCGTGGGAGATCATGACGCCCTTGGGCGCGCCTGTCGATCCGGACGTGTATGTGACCTGTGCGATGTCGTGGCGATCGCGGACAACGGGGCTCCAGACGTCCGTGGCCGGCATCGCGCCCAGATCGAGCACCTGGGCGGGTGTTGCCACCGGCCGGGGCTGTCGCGCCAAGAGGTCAGCGGTCGTGAGCAGCGCCGTGGCGCCCGAGTGCGCCAGCATGTATTCGACCTGCCGCGGCCGCAGGGTCTCATTGATGACGACCGCGACGGCGCCGCAGGCGAGGACGCCGAAGAACGCCGCCACGCCGTCCGATCCGCCGTCCACGAATATGCCGACGCGCTCGCCGGGACCCACGCCGGCGTCCTGTAGCGCGCGGGCAACGGCGGCGGCCCGGCCGGCGAGGGCGGCGTAATCCGTTGCCGCGCCCGCGTGGAGAATCGCCGGCCGGCCGGCGCAACGGGCGGCCGTGTCCCAAAGCATCAGCGCGACGTTGTCGCGTGCGGTTGTGGCCATTGGGTGATCCTCTCGCAACCGCCGTACCAGGAGGTGGCGGTGGAACGCGGCCGCCGAGGTGTGGCGCGCGCGCCACACTCGAGCGCCGCCACGCGCCACGACGCGCTGCCGTCTGACGGCAACCCCATGCTGGGAAACGGGTTATGCCACCACGCCCGGGTTGTGCGGGGAAGGCGTCAACCTTGCAATCACCGGGAGCCATGACCACCGCACCCATCGAGCGTCTTCGCATTGATTCCGAGCTGGAAACGAGCCGTGTCGCCACGGCGCTGCGTGATCACCTCGCTTCGGTGCTCGGCAGGCGCGGCCTGGTGGTGGCGATGAGCGGCGGCATCGACAGCTCGGTCTGCGCGGGCCTTGCGGTGCGGGCGGTGGGCCCGAATCGCGTGCTGGGTCTCATGCTGCCCGAGCGGGAGTCGGATCCGGCGAGTCTGGCGCTGGCCCGCACGTGGGCAGACGCGCTCGGCATCGAGCAGGTCGTCGAGGACATTGCGCCGATGCTCGAGGCGTGCGGTTGCTACCGGCGTCGCGACGCGGCCATCGCGCGGGTGGTGCCCGAGTACGGGCCCGGGTGGCGATCGAAGCTCGTGCTGCCGGGCGACCGGCTCGAGTCCGACCGCCTCAACGTCACGTCGCTGGCCGTACAGCCACCGGATGGCGACCTGCGCCACGTCCGCCTGCCGCCGGCCGAGTATCGCCAGATCGTGGCGGCGACGAATTTCAAGCAGCGCGTGCGCAAAATGCTCGAGTACTACCACGCCGACCGGCTGCACTACGCGGTTGTGGGGACGCCGAATCGCCTGGAATACGACCAGGGCTTCTTCGTGAAGGGCGGCGACGGTTTGGCGGACGTGAAGCCGATCGCGCACCTGTACAAGACGCAAGTCTACCAGCTCGCGGAGCACCTGGGTGTGCCGGCCGAGATCCGGCAGCGTCCGCCGACCACCGATACGTTCTCGCTGCCGCAGTCGCAGGAGGAGTTCTACTTCGCGCTGCCGGCGGCGACGCTGGACATTGTGCTCTCCGCGATGAACGCCGGGCACGCCAGCGCCGACGTGGGCATGGAGCTCGGCTACCGCGCGGACCAGATCGATCGCGCCTACCGCGACATCGCCCAGAAGCGCACCGCGACGCGCTACCTCCATTGTCCTCCCCTGCTCGTGGAGCCCGTGCCCCTTGCCGGCGGGACGCCCGACTGATGTGCGGCATCGCCGGCATCGCCCGACGCGAACCCAATGGCGTGAACCCGGATGTGCTCGCGCGCATGGCGGGGGCGTTGCGACACCGTGGGCCGGACGGCTACGGTTTCTATACGAGTCCGCGCGTCGGGCTCGCGCACGTGCGGTTGAGCATCATCGACCTGGCGCGCGGGGCACAGCCGCTCAGCAACGAGGACGGCCAGGTCTGGATCGTCTATAACGGCGAGGTCTACAACTACCGGGAACTGCGCCCGGCCCTGGAACGGCACGGGCATGTCTTCAGCACCGACAGCGACACCGAAGTCCTGGTGCACGCCTACGAGGAATGGGGCACGGCGATGCTGGGCCGTCTCAACGGCCAGTTCGCGTTCGCCATCTACGACCGGCGCGACGAGTCGGTCTTCCTGGCCCGCGACCGCTTCGGCGTGCGCCCGCTGTTCTACGCGCAGCAGGGCGGTGCGCTGTACTTCGGGTCCGAGGTGAAGGCGCTGTTCGCCACGGGCGAAGTGGACGCTGCCCCCGACTATGCCGGCATCGACGAAGTGTTCACGCTGTGGGCCGCGCGACCCCCGCGGACGCCGTTTCGCGGCGTGAGCGCGCTCGAGCCCGGATGCTGGGCCGTGTGGAAGGACGGCGCGCTGCGGGTGCGCCGCTACTACGAGCTCGAGTATCCCGACGCCGGTGAGGAGCCGGCCGATGCGCTCGTGCAGCTCGATGACCTGATGCGCACGGGCGTGGACCTCCGGATGCGGGCGGACGTCCCGGTCGGGGGTTACCTCAGCGGGGGACTCGACTCGAGCATCACCTGCGCGCTCGCCACGGCTTCCTCACCGTACCAGGTGCGCACCTTTTCCGTCACGTTTGACGACCCGCGCTTCGATGAGAGCGCCTATCAGCGTGCCGTCGCCGAACAAATTCGCAGCCGGCACGCGGTCCAGCCGATCGGGGAGGCGGCGGTCGCCGACGTCTTCCCCGACGTGGTGTGGCACACCGAGACGCCGCTGGTGCGCACGGCCCCGGCGCCGATGTACCTGCTCTCGCGCCTCACCCGCGACGCCGGCATCAAAGTCGTGCTGACGGGAGAAGGCGCCGACGAGCTGTTTCTCGGCTACGATCTTTTCAAGGAGACCGTGGTCCGGGAGTTCTGCCTGCGGCAGCCCCGATCGGAACGCCGTCCCCGGCTATTCGACCGTCTGTACCCCTATATGGGGGATGGCGGGAAGGGCGAGTTTTGGCGCCGGTTCTTCCTGCAGGCCGGATCTCCCGATGATCCCCTGTTTTCGCATCTGCCGCGCATCCAGCTCACGTCGCGCATCAAGGACTTCTACGCTCCGGCGATGCGTGACGCCCTCGCGGGGTGGAACGCGGAGGCCGCCCTGCGCGACAGCCTGCCGCCGGCGTTCAAACGTTGGTCGCGGCTCAACCGCGCAGCGTATCTCGAGATGGTGACCCTGCTATCGCCGTATCTCCTGAGCTCCCAGGGCGACCGCATGGGCATGGCGCACGGCATCGAGGGCCGCTTTCCGTTCCTCGACCACCGGCTCTTCGAGTTTGCCGCCGCGCTCCCCGAGCGCAGCAAGCTGCGGGGGGGGAGGCTCCGGGAGAAGGACATCCTGCGCCGCTGGGCAGGCGGCATCGTGCCGCCGATGGTACGGGAGCGGAGCAAGCAGCCCTATCGGGCGCCCGATGTGCCCGCGTTCTTCGCCGGCGAGCGCCGCGAGTACGTGGAGGAAGCGCTGCGCGCGCCGAGTCTCGAGGAGGCGGGGATCTTCGACCCCGGGGGGGTCGATGGTCTGGTGCGCCGCTGCCGCGCGGGAATGGCGACGGGGGCGCGCGAGAATCAGGCGCTCGTAGCCGTGCTGTCAACGCAGCTGTGGTACCACCAGTTCCTGGGCGGGCGGGACGGGCGCGCCAGCGCGTCCCCCCCGTTGTCGCTGGAGGGAGCCGACGTCGCGCTGTTCGCTGAAAGCGCCGTCGCACAATGACCGAATGGAGAGAATGCCTGTGACGGAGATTCTGGAGCGGACGCGTGCCTACGTACGCGACAACTTCCTGTACATGCGCCCCGACTTCGTGCTGGGCGACGACGACCCGCTGCTCGCCAAGGGCGTGATCGACTCGATGGGCGTCATGGAGGTGATCGGGTTCCTGACGAGCGAGTTCGGGATCGCGGTGGCGGACGAAGAGGTCACCGAGGAGAACCTCGGCTCGCTGAGCGCCATCGCCCGGTTCGTGACACGGAAGGCACTCAAGACGGAGGCCGCGTGACGCCATGAGCCCGGTCAAGCGTCTCATCCGGCGCGTGGCACGCGGCCTCGGCTTCGATGGAGCGCGCATCGGTCGCTACCTG
>JBGPOM010000125.1:0-5958 GCA_041488075.1 Gemmatimonadota bacterium | reverse complement strand
CAGCGCCACCGCTCGGCCGAGGCCGGTCGCGCCGCCCGTCACGACCGCGACTCTGCCCTGCAGGGCGTCGCCGGCGCGGATGGGGTCGGGCCGCTCCTGCACGGCGGCCGCCCCGGCGGGCGCGGGGGCAGCCCGCGGACTCATGGACCACGAGGAAGGGACCACGCGTTTCGAACCTATGGTCGAACTTGAACATCGGCAAGGCGCGCCGCAACTTAGCGGCCATGTCCCGGCCCGCGTCGATCCTCGCCTGGGGAGCGATCTCCGTCCTCGGCGCGGCGGCGTTCGGCGTGCTCGCCCTCGCCCGCGGCGAGACGATCAGCGCCGCGTGGCTGCTCGTCGCGGCGGTCTGCACCTACGCCGTCGCCTTCCGGTTCTACTCCAAATTCCTCGCCCAGCGCGTCTTCGGGCTCGACCCCCACCGCGCCACCCCCGCCGAGCGCCTGAACAACGGCCGCGACTTCGTCCCGACCAACCGCTGGGTACTCTTCGGGCACCACTTCGCCGCGATCGCCGGCGCGGGACCCCTCGTCGGCCCCGTGCTGGCGGCCCAGTTCGGATTCCTCCCCGGCACGCTGTGGCTCGTGATCGGCGTCGTCCTGGGCGGCGCCGTGCAGGACTTCACCATCCTGTTCTGCTCGCTCCGCCGCGACGGCAAGTCCCTCGGCCAGATGGCGAAAGAAGAAGTGAGCAAGGTCACGGGCGTCACGGCGATGGTGGCGGTGCTCGCGATCATGATCATCCTGCTCGCCGTGCTGGCGCTGATCGTGGTGAACGCGCTGCGCGCCTCGCCGTGGGGGCTGTTCACCATCGCCTGCACCGTCCCCATCGCCCTGCTCATGGGGTGGTGGATGAAGCGGTGGCGGCCGGGCAAGGTAGGCGAGGCCTCCGCAGTGGGGGCGGCGCTGCTGCTGGGCGCGCTCGTCGGCGGCGGCTGGGTGGCGAACCAGCCCGGCCTCGCGGCGGCGTTCACCCACACCGGCATTTCGCTCACCTGGATGATGATCGCCTACGGCTTCGTCGCCTCGGTGCTGCCGGTGTGGATGCTGCTCTGCCCCCGCGATTACCTGTCGACCTTCCTCAAGGTCACCACCGTCGTCGTGCTCGGCGTCGCGATCCTCATCATCCTCCCGCCGCTTCGCATGCCGGCCCTGACGCCGTTCGCCACCGCGGGCGAGGGCCCCGTGTTCGCGGGCAAGCTGTTCCCGTTCGCGTTCATCACCATCGCCTGCGGCGCGGTCTCCGGCTTCCACTCGCTCGTCGCGTCCGGGACGACCCCCAAGATGATCGCGCGGGAGCCGGACGCCCGCCTGATCGGGTACGGCGGGATGCTGATGGAGTCGTTCGTCGGGATCATGGCGATGATCGCCGCCTGCACTCTCGATCCGGGCGTCTACTTCGCGATGAATACGACGCCCGCCGCCCTGGCGGGGGCCTCCGAGGTCTTGACGCATGCGGGCTTCGTGGTGACACCGGAGTACATGCAGGCGCTCGCGGCGCAGATGGGAGAAACGTCCCTGATCGCGCGGACGGGCGGGGCGCCGTCCCTCGCGGTGGGCATGGCCCACATCTTCGCGGGGCTGACGTCGGTGTTCGGCGGCTCAGCGCTGACCGCCCTGTGGTATCACTTCGCCATCATGTTCGAGGCGTTGTTCATCCTGACGACGATCGACACGGGGACCCGGGTGGGGCGGTTCATGCTCCAGGAGATCGTGGGCCACTTCTGGCCCCGCTTCGGGGAGACGTCGTGGTATCCGGGGGTGATCGCGTCGAGCGCGGCGATCGTTGCGGCCTGGGGGTTCTTCCTGTATCAGGGCGTCGTGGACCCGCTCGGCGGGATCAACTCGCTCTGGCCCCTCTTCGGGATCTCGAACCAGCTGCTCGCGGCAGTCGCGCTGTGCGTGGGAACGACGATCCTCATCAAGATGGGCCGCGAGCGCTACGCCTGGGTCACGCTCGTCCCGCTCGCCTGGCTCATCGTCGTCACGATGACGGCCGGATGGCAGAAGGTGTTTTCCGCCGATCCCAAGCTCGGCTTCCTGGCCGAGGCGGCGTCGCTCGCGGGCTCCGTCGATCCGCGGACCGCCCGTCGCATCTTCAACGCCCACCTGAACACCGCGGTCGCGTTGTTCTTCATGAGCGTCGTCGCCCTGCTCATCGTCACCTCGGCGCGCGAGTGGTGGCTGGTGCTGTCGCGCCGCAAGCCTGCCGTCGTGCACGAGGCGCCGTTCGTCGAGACGGCGCTCGTGGCGGGAGACTGACCCCGACTTCCCGCGGTTGCACTACAGCTCCACCTGCGCTCCCACCTCGAACACCTGGTTTGGGGGAATCTTGAAGAACGCCGTGGCGCGGAGCGAGTTGCGCGTCATGAACGCGAACAGCGTCTCGCGCCACAGCGCCATCCCCGGGCGCTCCGACGCGATCACCGTCTCGCGGCCCAGGAAGAACGTCGTGCCCTCGATCGGGATGTCGAGCTGCTGCGCCTTGCACGCCGCCAGCACGTCCAGGATGTCCGGGTCTTCCGTGAAGCCGTACCGCGCGACGACGCTGTGGAATCCCTTGCCGATCCGTTTGACGGTGACGCGCTCCGCCGCCGCCACATGGGGGACGTCCTCGGTGACCACGGTGAGGAAGACGATTTTCTCGTGCAGGACTTTGTTATGCGCGAGGTTGTGGATCAGGGCGGGGGGCGTGCCGTCGGCGCTGCCGTACATGAACACCGCGGTGCCGGGCACGCGGATCGGCGGCTCGGCCGCGAGATCGGCGAGCAAGAGCTTGAGCGGCACCGTCTTCTCCATCATCCGCTTGGAGAGGATCTCGCGCCCGCGCTTCCAGGTGGTCATCAGCAGGTACAGGGCGACCGCGATTGCCAGCGGGACCCAACCGCCATGCCGGATCTTCAGCGCGTTGGCGGCCAGGAACGGCACGTCCATCGCGAGGAACACCCCGACCACCAGCGCGGCGCGGGGGAAGCTCCAACGCCACACCTCACGGCACATGACGTAGAACATGAACGTCGTCATCACCATCAGCGTGGACAACGCGACGCCGTAGGCCCCGGCGATGTTGCTCGAGCTGCCGAACCCGACCACGAGCGTGCAGGTCAGCAGCATGAGACCCCAATTGACCGCCGGCACGTAGATCTGGCCGATCTCCCGTGACGATGTATGCTCGATCCGGAGCCGCGGGCTGTAGCCGAGCTGCACCGCCTGGCGCGTCAGGGAGAACGATCCTGAGATGACCGCCTGCGAGGCGATGATGGCCGCCGCGGTGGCCAGGACGATCAGCGGATACAGCGCCCAGCTGGGCGCCATGTGGTAGAACGGATTCACGGCGGCCGCCGGGTCCCCGAGGAGCAGCGCCCCCTGGCCGAAGTAGTTCAGCAGCAGGGCCGGGAATGCCACGCTGAACCAGGCGACCTGGATGGCGCGGTGCCCGAAGTGCCCCAAGTCGGCATAAAGCGCCTCACCCCCCGTGACGACGAGGAAGACGGCGCCCAGCACGATCAGCGCCCGCCCCACGTTCTCGGCGACGAACCGCGCCGCGTAGTACGGCGACACCGCCGCGAGCACGCCCGGTTGACGGATGATGTGCGCCAGGCCGAGGACCGCCAGCGTGGCAAACCACGCCACCATGACGGAGCCGAACACCGCGCCGATCCGCGCGGTGCCGTGCCTCTGAAGGAGAAAGAGGCCGACCAGGATGACGAGTGTGAGCGGGACGACCAAATGCGCCAGCGCGGGGGTCGCAACCTCCAACCCTTCGACGGCGCTCATCACCGAGATCGCCGGGGTCAGGGCGCCGTCGGCATAGATCAGCGCGGCCCCGAAGATCCCCAGGACGACCATGATCTTGCGGGGTGAGAGCCCCCGCGCGACGCGGCTGCCCTGCACGAGCGCCATCAACGCGACCACGCCGCCCTCGCCCTTGTTGTCGGCGCGGATGATCACGATGTGGTACTTGATCGTCACCACGAGGACCAGCGCCCAAAACACCAGGGACAGCACGCCCATCACGTTGTCGGGCGTGACGGGAATACTGTGGGGGCCGTGGAACGCCTCACGGAGGGCGTATAGCGGGCTGGTGCCGATGTCGCCGTAGACGACGCCGAGCGCGGCCACCGCCAGCCCGGCCAGATACCGGCCGCGCGGTTCCTCCCGCTTCGTGCCTTGGGTCATCGGGCTGGAACCCTATCCGCCCGCGCCACAAAAGGCCAGAGCAGGGCCAGAACGAGGCCGGCGGCGGCGCTGGCCAGGAAGGCCGGGCCGCCGCCGGACTGCTGGAACAGCACGCCGAGCGCCAGCCCGCCGCCCAGCGCGGCGACGCCGCTGGCCGCGTGATAGACGCCGAACCCGCTCCCCTGCCGCGTCCCCGCCAGCGTGGAGACGAGCGCGCGCTCCGGACTCTCGGTGAGCCCGGCGACGAGCCCGAGCGCGAGGAACACGCCCCACGCCGCCCCGG
Source organism: Gemmatimonadota bacterium (assembly GCA_041488075.1). GTDB lineage: Bacteria > Gemmatimonadota > Gemmatimonadetes > Gemmatimonadales > GWC2-71-9 > 20CM-2-65-7. The sequence continues at coordinate 1,497 of JBGPOM010000125.1, read as the reverse complement.
GCCCGGTGGCGAGCGCCATCCCCGCGGCGAGGACGGCGTAGCACGCCCATCCCAGCCACATCGTGCGCGACGGACCAAGCCGATCCGAGAGCGCACCACCCAGGAAGCTCGAAGACGACCGCACGACGTGCACCGCCGCCCACAGGAGCGGCACGATCGTCACGGGCACGCCGAGCCGCTGGCTGTGGAGGATGATGAGCGTGTCCGGCATGCGGAGGAGGTAGAAGAAACAGATCGCGAAGAGGGCGGGCGGTAGAGGACGGTAGGAGGCGGTAGAGGGCGGTAGGGGATTCGCCGTTGCACCGTCCCCTACCGTCCCCTGCCGTCCCCTACCGTCTCTCACTGCCCACATCGCCAAGATCAGCACCGCCACCCCCGGCACGATGCTCGCCGCGATCACGGTCCGCACGTCCGCCCTTGCGCCGGTGAGCAGCGCCCACGCGACCAGCGGCCCGAGCACCGCGCCGGCGTGGTCCAGGCCGCGCTGCAACCCGAAGGCGCGACCGACGAGTGGTGCCGGCGTCACGTCCGCGATCAGCGCGTCCCGCGGCGGCGTGCGGAGACCCTTCCCCAACCGGTCGACCACCCGCAGCCCGATCACCTGCCACGCGGCGGCGGTGACCGCGATGACGGGCCGCACCACGACCGCGACGAGGTACCCGATCACGATCAGCCGCCCGCGGCGCGCCGGCCGGTCCGCCAGCCGGCCTGCGACGAGCTTCACGAAGGCCGCGACGGCGTCGGCCGCGCCATCGAGCGCGCCGAGCGCCAGGGCGCCGCCCCCGAGCACCCCCGTGACGAACGCCGGGAGCAGCGGGTAAATCATCTCGCTGGCGAAGTCGTTCAGGAGGGAGACGGCACCGAACAGCTTTACCTGCCGCGGCAGGCGTTCACTCACCGAGGCCGAGTCCCCAGCGGATCAGCGTGACGGGCAGGCCCCCATAGGGCAATACGGCGTCGTGGAAGGCGCGGAGGGTGAAGGCGCCGCCGCGCGCGGCGCGGAAGTCGTCACGCAGGCGCAGCAGCTCGCGCCGGCCCACCGCGTAGCACAGCTGGTAGGCCGGCCAGGCGCAGTAGCGGCGCACCTCCGTTTCGGCGTTACTGCGCTCGACGTGCAGATCGCCCACCATCTGATCGACGGCCTGCTCGCGCGTCATGCCCCGCGTGTGAAGGCCGACGTCCAGGAGAATGCGCACCGCGCGCCACAACAGGTGCACCCGTTGGAAAAAAATCTCCTCCTCGGACGCATAGAATCCCTGCTCCGCCATCATGTCCTCGCAGTACAGGGCCCACCCCTCGACGGTGAGCGGCGTCCACAGATTCCTGCGGACGTCCGAGGCGAGCGCCTTGGCGATGACGATCTGCAGGTGGTGTCCGGGATAGCCCTCGTGCAGGGCCGTGGCGGCGAGCTCGTAGCGGCAATGATCCCGCAGGATACGCTCCTGCTGCGCCGCCGGCAGGCGCGCGTCGGGCACCGTGACGTAGAACCTGCCCGTG
>JBGPOM010000124.1:0-5975 GCA_041488075.1 Gemmatimonadota bacterium | reverse complement strand
CGAGTTCGGGAACTACACCAAGAAGGAGCAGCTGCTGTTCGACCGCGAGCGCGTGAAGCTCGACAAGAACCTGGCGGGCATCAAGAACATGGGGCGGTTGCCGGGCGCCTTGTTCGTGGTGGACGCGAAGAAGGAGCGCATCGCCGTCGCCGAGGCGAACAAGCTGAAGATCCCGGTGGTGGCGATCGTGGACACGAACGCCGATCCGGACCTGATCACCATCCCGGTCCCCGGGAACGACGACGCGATTCGCGCCGTGTCGCTCCTCACGGCGGCGATTTCCGACGTGATCGGAGAGGCGCGGCACCAGATGCCGCTCCGCGACGCCGCCGAGGAGGGCGAGGGGACGACGTACTCGACCGAGACGGGCGTCGAGGCGGAGGCGGACGGCGACAAGAAGAAGAAGGGGCCGGCGCGGCGTAAGCGGCGGCCCAAGCCGGAGGCGATTGCCGCCCGGCTGAAATCCGATGAGCCCCCGGCGGAACCCGCCAGCGGGGGCGAGGCGTAACCGGACCCGTTGGGTGCACGACCGACCGCCGCCCTCCGGCCCAACGGCGCGAGGGCGGCGTTTTTGTGAGGAGTGAAATGAGCACGATGACGAATCCGATCAGCGCGAAACAGGTGGCCGAGCTCCGCGCCAAGACCGGCGCCGGGATGATGGATTGCAAGAGGGCGCTCGAGGAGGTCGGCGGCGACATGACCAAGGCGGAGGACTTGCTCCGCGTGAAGTACGCCGCCAAGGCCGAGAAGCGGGCCGACCGGTCCGCCGCCGAGGGTGCGATCGAGGTGTACCTGCATTTCAACGGTCGCGTCGCGACGATGGTCGAGCTGAACTGCGAGACCGATTTCGTGGCCGGCACGGCGGAGTTCAAGCAGCTCGCCAAGGACCTGGCGCTGCACGTCGCCTCCGCGCGGCCCATCGCCGTGCGTGTCGAGGACGTGCCGGCGGAGGTCGTCGAGCGGGAGCGCCGCGTGTATGCCGCCCAGGTCGCCGAGGAGAAAAAGCCCGAGGCGGTCAAGGCGAAGATCGTCGAGGGTAAGCTCCGCAAGTTCTTCGAGGAGCAGGTGCTGCTCGAGCAGCCGTTCGTGAAGGACGACAAGGTCACGGTCGGCGAGCTGGTGAAGGCTCTTTCGGGAAAGACGGGGGAGAAAGTCGAAGTACGGCGGTTTGCCAGGTTTGAATTGGGAGGTAACTAGGTGGCGAAGCTCGTCTACCGGCGCGCCCTCCTCAAGGTCTCGGGCGAGGCGTTCGCGGGGCGGGCCGGCGGCTCGGGCATCGACTTCGGCGTCATCGAGCGGCTGACCGACGAGCTGAAGCAGGTCGCCGCCACCGGGGTGCAGCTGGGTCTCGTGGTGGGCGGCGGCAACATCCTGCGCGGCACCACCGCCAGCCAGCAGGGGATGGACCGCGTCTCGGCCGACTACATGGGGATGCTGGCGACCATCATCAACGCCCTCGCGCTCCAGGACATTCTGGAGAAGAAGGGGGTGGACACCCGCGTGATGACGGCGATCCGGATGGAGGAGCTGGCCGAGCCCTACATCCGGCGCCGCGCCGTGCGCCACCTCGAGAAGGGCCGGATGGTCATCTTCGCGGGCGGCACGGGAAACCCGTACTTTTCGACGGACACCGCCGCCGTGCTGCGTGCGCTCGAGATCGAGGCGCAGGTCATCCTCAAGGCGACGAACGTCGACGGCGTGTTCACGGCGGACCCGAAGAAGGACCCGAAGGCCGAGTTCCTGCCGGTCCTGTCCTTCCAGGACGCCCTCGTGAAGGGCTACGCCGTGATGGATGCCAACGCCTTCGGATTGTGCAAGGAGAACAAGCTCCCCATCGTGGTGTTCAACATCAACCAGCCCGGCGCGACGGCCAGAGTGCTGGCCGGAGAGCGCGTCGGCACGATCGTCCAATGACGACCAGCCTGCCGGACCAGCTGAAGCACGCGAAGCAGCTCATGGGCAAGACGGTCGAGGCGGTGAAGCGCGAATTCTCGACCGTGCGGACGGGAAAAGCGACTACGGCCCTGCTCGACCTGGTCCGCGTCGAGGCGTACGGCAACGAGATGCCGCTGACGCAGGTGGCGAGCGTCGCCGCGCCCGAGCCGAAGCTGCTCACCATCCAGCCGTGGGACAAGACGCTCCTCAAGGCGATCGAGAAGGCGATCCTCGCCTCGGATTTGGGGCTCACCCCCTCCAACGACGGCAACATCATCCGCATCCCCGTGCCGCCCCTCACCGAGGAGCGGCGCAAGGAGCTGGTGAAGGTCATCCACAAGCTCGCCGAGGAAGGCCGCGTCGCGATTCGTCACGCGCGCACCGAGACGATCGCCAAGATCAAGAAGATCGAGCACGTGTCCGAAGACGAGATCAAGAAAGGCGAGAAGGACATTCAGAAGGTGCACGACGAGCACCTGAAGCTCGTGGACGCGGCGGTGAAGGCGAAGGAAGCGGAGGTCATGGAGGTCTGATGCTGCCGGGGCCGATTCCCCGCCACGTGGCGATCATCATGGACGGCAACGGGCGCTGGGCGCGCGACCGCCACCTGCCCCGGCCGCTCGGCCACCGGGCGGGGATGAAGGCGGTGCGCGAGACCGTCGAAGGGGCGCTCGAGGCGGGCGTGGAGGTGCTCACGCTGTTCGCGTTCTCCGAGGAGAACTGGCAGCGGCCGCTCCCGGAGATCTCGGCCCTGATGGACCTGCTCGAGGAGTACATCGCGCGCGAGATCGCCGAATTGCGCGACATGGGGGTGGCGGTGCACGTGCTGGGCGACCGCTCGCGGCTCCTGCCCACCGCGCGGGAGGCGGTCGAGCGTGTGGAGGGCGAAACGGCGGCCGGCAGCAAGCTGTCGCTCAACCTCTGCATCTCCTACTCGTCGCGCGGCGAGATCGCCCGCGCCGCCCGCCTCCTCGCCGAGGAAGTGCTGAAGGGCACGAAGCAGCTCGAGGATGTGGACGAGGATGCCATCCGCGCCAAGCTGTACACGGCGCCCTGGAGCGATCCCGACCTGCTGATCCGCACGTCGGGAGAGCTGCGGCTCTCGAACTTCCTGCTGTGGCAGGTCGCCTACACCGAGCTGTACATGACGCCCGTCCTGTGGCCCGACTTCACGCGCCAGACCCTGTTCGAGGCGATCCTCGATTATCAGCGGCGCGAGCGCCGGTTCGGCAAAGTCACCGTCTGATGGCGAGCAATCTGGCGCGGCGGATCGCCGTGGCGGCGATCGCCATTCCGTTGGCAGTGGGCGTGGTCTGGCTCGGCGGCTGGCCCCTCGCCGCCGCGCTCGCCGCGCTCGGCGTGCTCGGCACGAAAGAGATCTACGACCTGGCGCGCCGCCAGGGCATCGACGCGCTCGACCGGACCGGCTGGCTCGCCGCGGCGGCGATCCCGCTCCTCGCCTACTGGGCGAAAGGCTCCGAGACGCACTGGGCCGAGCCCGCGCTGTACCTGGGCGCGCTGTGGGTGATGGCGACGCTCGTCGTGGCGATGCTGCGGCGCGGGCCGTCGGGCCGGCCGCTCGCGGCGGTGGCGATGACGCTGTTCGGCTGCCTGTACGCGTCGGCGCTGCTGGCGTTTCTCATCCCAATCCGTCACGGCGCCAACGCCGCCAACCGGCCGTTCGCCTACTTCTGCCTCACGCTGTTCCCGCTCGTGCTCACGTGGATCGGTGACACGGCGGCGATGGCCGCGGGCACCGCGTTCGGCGGTCCGAAGCTCGCGCCCGTGCTGTCGCCCAAGAAGACGTGGGCGGGCGCGATCGGCGGCACGGCGAGCTGTCTCATCGTGTCCCTCGCGCTGGGCTTCCTCGTCCTGAATCGCCAGGGCTGGCACTTCAACGTGGGACAGCTGCTGCTCGTGGGATTCGTCGTGTCGGTCGTCGGCCAGGTCGGCGACGTGGCCGAGTCGCTGTTCAAGCGGGAGGCGGGGGTCAAGGACTCCTCCGCGCTGATCCCGGGGCACGGCGGCGTGCTCGACCGGCTCGACTCGCTGTATTTCGTGGTGCCGGCGGCGGCCGGCCTCTTCAAGCTGTTCGGCGTGATATGAGCATCGGCGTGGCGGTGCTCGGCTCGACCGGCTCGATCGGCTGCTCCACGCTGCAGGTGCTGGCGCGGCAGCGGGAGCGGTTCAAGGTGGTGGCGCTCACGGCGCACACGAACGGCGAACTGCTCGCCCAGCAGATTGCGCAGTGGCAGCCCGCGTTCTCCGGGCTGGTGAATGGGGCGGGCGTCCAATGCCTCGTGGAGGCCGCGACGCATCCCGACGTGCGGATCGTCGTGAACGGCATCGTCGGCGCCGCGGGCCTCGAGGCGACTCTCGCCGCGCTGCGGGCGGGCAAGCGCGTCGCCCTCGCCAACAAGGAAACCCTCGTGATGGCCGGGGAGCTGGTCACCCGCGCCGCGCGCGAGGGAGGCGGCGAGATCGTGCCCGTGGACTCCGAGCACAGCGCCGTCCTGCAATGCGTCACGGGGCGCCGCCCGACGGAGCTGGCGCGCCTGATCCTCACCGCGTCGGGCGGGCCGTTTCGCACCTGGGAGCCGGCCCGGGCGGCCCGCGCCACCGTCGCCGAGGCGCTGCGCCACCCCACCTGGAAGATGGGCAAGAAGATCTCGGTCGACTCGGCGACGCTCGTCAACAAGGCGCTCGAGGTGGTCGAAGCGCACTTCCTCTTCGGGATCGAGTACGATCAGGTCGAGGTGGTGGTGCACCCGCAGTCGGTGATCCACGCCTTCACCGAATTCGTGGACGGCTCGGTGCTGGCCCAGGTAGGCTTCCCGACGATGGAGCTGCCGATTCTCTACGCCCTCACGCACCCGGAACGCGTGGCCGATACCGGCGTGCGCCGGTTCGACCCGGTCGCGGCGGGAGACCTGACGTTCGAAGCGGTGCGGTCCGACCTGTTCCCCGCCTACGGACTGGGCCGGGACGCCGCGCGCGCCGGCGGCACCGCGCCCACCGCCTTCAACGCCGCCAACGAGGTCGCCGTGGAGTTGTTCCTGGACGAGCGCATCGCCTGCGGGCGGATCGCCGAGATCATCGCGTGCGTGCTCGAGCGCCACCGCGGCGGCGACGCCGGGTCGCTCGAGGCGGTGCTGGCGGCCGACGCCGACGCGCGGCGTCTCGCCCGGGAGGCCGCATGTTCCTGACGATCGCGTCGCTCATCGTCGTGCTGGGCGTGCTGATCTTCGTGCACGAGCTGGGGCATTTCCTCGTGGCCAAGGCCGTCGGCGTCCAGGTCCTGCGCTTCTCGCTCGGATTCGGCCGCCCGCTCGTGCAGTTCCGGCGCGGCGAGACGGAGTACTGGATCTCGTGGATTCCGCTCGGCGGCTACGTCAAGATGGCCGGGCTGGAAGACGAAGGCATGGCGGGGGAGCTGGAGGGGGGCAAGAGCGCGGTGCCGGTGGACCCCGCGCGCGCCTTCGACAAGCAACCGCTGTGGGCGCGGATGGCGGTGATCCTCGCAGGGGTATCGATGAACGTGTTGCTGGCGTTCGCGATCTACGCCGGGATGGGCGCCATCGTCGGCGTGGCGCGGCTCGCCACGACACAGGTCGATTCGGTCACCACCAGCCTGCTCCCCGAGGGCGCGACGGCGCTGGGGACGCTCGCCCACGGTGACCGCATCCTGCGGATCGGCGGCGACACCGTCCGGACGTGGGATCAGATCGTCGACCGGCTGCTCGCGGCGGGGGAAGAGACACAGATCGAAGTCGCCCGTCCCGGTGTGGGGCAGGGGCCCGCGACACCGCTCGCGGTGCGCTTCACCCCGGGGGATTCCGTGGCTCGCCTGCGAGTGGCGCGCGCGCTCGTGCCGCTCCTGCCGGCGCGCATCGGAATCGTCTATCCGGGCCAACCGGCGGCCCGTGCGGGGCTCGAGTCGGGTGATCTGATCGTGCGGGCCGGCGGCGACACCGTGCGCTCGTGGAACGACATGCTGCGCAAGATCTGGAACAGCCCCGGCCGGCGGCTCGAGGTCTCGG
>JBGPOM010000123.1:0-6014 GCA_041488075.1 Gemmatimonadota bacterium | reverse complement strand
GGAGGAGGCATGGAGGGGGCTCAATCTAGCACATGGGATTAAGTTCCGTTATGCGCACGATCGGAACGGTCGCCCGGCTGCAGATCCAACGCTCCTCCCTCAAGACGGGGGAGAAGCCCAACCGCGTGTACGACCCTGCCCCGCTGCTCCCCGTCCTCCGGCTCGCCGTCACCCCCGACGGCGTGCTGGGCGGCGCAGCGGACGGCGGCTGGATCGTGGACGTCCACCACCGCGCCCACCCCGAGACGAAGAACGAGGATGGCCTCCACGGCGTCTCGATCGGCTTCACGTCGCACTACGCCGCGATGCGCGACCATTTCGGCGACCGGATCGTGGTGGGGTGCGCAGGCGAGAACATCATCGTGGCCGTCGACCGGACCTTGACCTACGACGATCTCGCGGGGGGCGGGGGGGGCGTCGCCATCGTAGCGGGGGACGGCCCCGAGCGGGTGCGGCTCAAGGTCCTACAGGTGGCGCACCCCTGCCGCCCGTTCACCGGGTGGGCGCTGGGAGGCGGGGAGCGGCGTGTCGCACCGGACGTGCTGAAGGCCCATCTGCAGTTCTTGGACGGCGGCACGCGGGGATTCTACTGCGTCGGCGAGGGGAGCGGGATCGTCGCCGTGGGGGACCGGCTGGTCCTGCTCTAGCTCAGCTCATCCCAGGCGAGGCTCCCCGTCTTCTTGCACCGGTCGCACGTCATCTCGTCTCCGCCCGCCTGGAAGCCCTGGCGGTGGCGGCAGGTCGGACACACGGCGTAGGTGAGCGGGAAGGTACGGCCCAGTTTTTCGAACACCCGGGGCTCGCACTTCACGATCGTCCAGCGCTCCGGCGGGTGGTAGCGGATTTCGAGGAAGCGGCGGTCCACCGGCACGTTGTGCCGGTTGACGTCGAGTACCACGATGTTGCTCGAGGAGATCCGGACGACGGGGTACCAGGCGCCGCGGCGCAACGTGTGGGCGCCCGCCGGCCCGACCCGGGCCCAGCCCTTCACCTGCAGGCGGGTGGGCGTGATAGGGCGAAGATCCATGCCCTTAGATTAACGCGCGCGGCGTCACGGCGGCGTGACTGCGCTCACACGCGGCGCGGTCGCCTCACCCGCACTCGCTGAATCCGCACACGTGACACTTGGCGCAGCCTTCGATAAAGGCCAGTTGCGACCCGCAGTCGGGGCAGGCGCCGATGAAATCCTGGTCCGGGCCACGGGCGGCGCGCAGCCCGGCGTCCCCTAGGGGCCCGGCAATCACCTCTCCCGTCGTGACGGCCGGGGCTCCCGACGCACTCAGCAGGTCCTGCTGCACCCCCTGCTTCTCCTGCATCCATTTCTCGAAGGCGATGCCGATCGCGTCGGGGACCGACAGGACTTTGTGGACCCCGAGGCCAACGGCGCGGTCCGAGGAAATCCCGCGCAGCTGGCGATAGATCTCCTTCAGCGGGATTCCCGAGCGCAGCGCCAGGGAGATGAGGCGGCCCACCGCCTCGACGTCGGCCATGAGCGCGCCGCCCGCCTTGCCGAGGGAGATGAAGACCTCGAAGGGCTGCCCCTTGTCGTCTTCGGTGATAGTCAGGTACATCGTGCCCAGCGGCGTCTCGACGCGCCGGGTCGAGCCCTTGAGCAAGTCCGGGCGCGAACGCTTGGCGCGGCGCTGCAGGTTCTCCGCCTCGACGTCGTGCAGCTGGGCGCGCGTCCGGCCGAGCTCGGTCTCGAGCTCGGCGATGCGTCCCAGCGCTTCGGCCAGGGCGTCCTTCCCCTGAGCCTGCACCTTCTTGGCGGTGGTGCCGGTCGAGAGCACCTGGTTCTCGCGGGCGCCGTCGCGGTACACCGTCACGCCCTTGCACCCGAGCCGGAAAGCCAGCCGGTAGATCTGCTCGACGTCGTCCTCGGTGGCGGCGTTCGGGAAATTGCAGGTCTTGGAGATCGCCGAGTCGGTGAACTCCTGGAACGCGGCCTGCATCCGGATGTGCCATTCGGGCGTCACGTCGTGGGCGGTGACGAACACGCGCTGCCACTTGGCGGGCACGGCGTCGAAGTGGATGTGGCCCGCCTCGGCGATCTGCTGCATCAAGGCGTCGGAGTACCACCCTTCGCGCTTGGCGATCGCGACGAACTCCTCGTTGACGTCGGGCATCAGGACGCCCGCCTGGTTGCGCATGAACGCCACGGCGAACAGCGGCTCGATCCCCGAGGAGCACCCGGCGATGATCGAGATCGTCCCGGTGGGCGCCACGGTCGTGAGGTTGCAGTTGCGGAGCCGGCGCAGCGGGCGGATCCGCTCGCCCCGCGCGTCCCGGGCGCAGGTCGCGTCGGGCCCCCAGATCGAGCGCTCCCACTCGGCGAAGACGCCGCGCTGCTCCGCGAGCTTCTCCGAGGCGAGCTTCGACTCCTCGTCGATGAACTCCATCAGTCGGCGGCCCAGGGCGACCCCTTCATCGGAGTTGTAGGGGATGCCAAGGCGCACGAGCAGGTCCGCCCAGCCCATGAGCCCGAGGCCGATGCGGCGGATCCGTTTCGCCAGGTCGTCGATCTCCTCGAGCGGGTACTTGTTCGCGTCGATGACGTTGTCCAAGAAGTGCGTGCACAGATGGACCGCCGTACGGAGCCGCTCCCAGTCCACGTCGCCGTGCTTCACGAACAGGCCGACGTTGATCGACCCCAGGTTGCAGACGTCGTAGGGGAGCAGCGGCTGCTCGCCGCAGGGGTTCGTGGCTTCGTAGCTGCCGAGGTGCGGCACCGGGTTGTAGTGATTCGCCCGGTCGATGTAGAACACGCCCGGCTCGCCGGTTTTCCAGGCGCCGTGGACGATCCTGCGGAACACCTCGCGGGCGTCGAGCTGGCCCATGACCTTGCCGCTCTTGGGGTGGATCAGGTCGTAGGCCGTCCCGGCCTCGAGCGCCGCCATGAAGGCGTCCGTGACCGCCACCGAGATGTTGAAGTTCGTGACCTGTGTCAGGTCGTCCTTGCAGCTGATGAACTCCAGCACGTCGGGGTGATCGACGCGCAGGATGCCCATGTTGGCGCCGCGCCGCGTCCCTCCCTGCTTCACGACGTCGGTCGAGGCGTCGTACAGCTTCATGAACGACACGGGGCCCGACGCGACGCCCATCGTGGAGCGCACGACGTCGTTCTTGGGCCGCAGCCGCGAGAACGAAAAGCCCGTCCCGCCCCCCGACTGGTGCACCAGCGCCATGGCCCGCAGCGTGTCGTAGATGCCCGAGCGGCCGTTCGACAGCGCGTCCTCGACCGGCAAGACGAAGCAGGCCGAGAGCTGGCCCAGCGGCCGGCCGGCGTTCATGAGGGTCGGGGAGTTGGGCATCCACACCCGGGTCGCCATCAGCTCGAAGAACGTCTCGGCGAGGCTGTGGGCCGCCCGATCAGAGGCTCCGTACGCCCGGTCGGGGGCCGCGACGCAGCGGGCCACGCGCCAGAACAGGTCTTCGGGGGTCTCCGCCGGCTTGCCCTGATCGTCCTTCACCAGGTAGCGGCGCTCGAGGACCGTGAGTGCGTTGGGGCTCAGATCGAGCTTGTCGGCCGGGGTGGAAGCGGTCATGCTGGCTCATCCCTCTGCGGTGAGAGCGGTGTCACTGCTCAAAGCTGCAATGGTTGAAGTTAGCGGGACGCGGATGGTCAAGGTACGTGCGGCCGCGAGGCCAAGCAAGTCGCCGCGAGAAGCCCCGCGCGACAGGGCCCTTGACAATTCACATCACAAACTTGGTCGCTCGAGCGGGAACGTTCCGCCGCGGTGCCGCTCCGCCTCCACCACGTAATGCTCCCACGTGCCCCGGATGCGCGCCCGCAGCGCGTCGTCGACGGGCCGGGACACCTTGGCGGGCACGCCCATCACGAGGGACCCGGGCGGCACGACCATGCCCTCGGGGAGCACCGCTCCCGCGGCCACCACGCTGCCCGTGCCGATCACGACCCCGTTCAGGAGGACGCTCCCCATCCCGATCAGGCAGTCGTCCTCCACGGTGCAGCCGTGCAGGATCACGCGGTGCCCGACGCCCACGCGGGCCCCGATGGTGGCGGGCTGCCCCTCGTCCACGTGCACGATCGTACCATCCTGGATGTTGGTCGCCGCGCCGATCACGATCGGAGCCATGTCGCCGCGAAGCACGGCCTGGTACCACACGCTCGACCGGGGGCCAAGCGTCACGTCCCCCAAGACGACGGCGCCGGGGGCGATGAAGGCGGTCGGATCGATGCGGGGGGAGGCGATTACTGTCGCACGGGCTGGAACGGCCACTGCACCCACGCCTCCACCGGGTCGCCGTTCTTCTGGGCCGGATTCCAACGGAGGGTCCGCGCCATGTCGCGCGCCTCGTTGTTGAAGGTCTCGACGTTGGAGGGGACGTACACGCGCGCCTCGAGCGTGGTCCCTTCCCGCGACACGCGAATGAGCAGGATCGCCTGGCGCGGAAAGACGGGCGCGTCGGCCGACACCGGGATCAGCGTCGGCGACAGCGGCACCGGGCGCGTATCGAAGCAGAGGTTGTCCTGATTGTACGCCGGCCCGAACTGGTCGCAGGGGCCGACCCGGTCGTCGGACTGCGCCGCTGCCTCGAGCTGCACGCGCACCGTGCTCGCCTCCCCGGGCGAGATCATCACCTGGCGGTCGAAGGTCTGGTAGCCCGCCACGCGCACGTTGAGCCGGTGGACGCCCGGGGGCACGTCGAGCGTCGTGCCGCGCACCTGCTGCCCGTCGATCAGGACCCGGGCGCCCTGCGGCACGCCTTGCAGGACGAGGCGCCCGGGGGTGCCGGGGGGCACGAGCGGGATGTGCGGCGCGGAGGGCGGCGGCCGGACCGTGTCGCGGCGGGCGGACTCGGCGGCGGCGGCGCGCGCGGAGTCTGCCCGGCCGGTCGTGTCGCGGGGCGTGGTGTCGCGCGGCGCCGTGGTGTCGCTGGAGGCGGGCTTGGCGGCGAAGATCAGGCCCTGCTTGTAGGCGTAAAACCCGCCGCCGCCCAGGACGCCGCCGACGATCAAGAGCCACAGCACGAGGCCCGCCGCGACGGAACGCTTCGCCGGCTCGCCGGTGAGCGTCTCGGGCACGGCGCCGGGGCGCGTCCCGGTGGGCCGCGGCAGGGGCGTCGTGGCGGCAGAGAGCCGCGCGCCCGCCATCGAGGGCAGCGCCATGGTGGCGTCGGTCGTGAACGACGGGCCGCGGCCCCCTTCGAGCACGCCGATCAGCTCGTCGGCGTTCTGGAACCGCTGCTCGGGGAGCTTCGCCATCATCTTGCGGATGATCTCGAACAGGTGGCGTTTCTCGGGGCTCTCGAGCGGCGGCGCGGGGATCTCCTCCATGATGTGCTTGTAGCCGATGGAGAAGGAGTCCTCGCCGTCGAACGGCACGCCGCCCGTGAGGCACTGGTAGGCGACGACGCCAAGCGAGTAGATGTCGCTGCGACCGTCGAGCGCCTGCGCCTTGGCCTGCTCGGGACTCATGTAGTGGGGCGTGCCGATGGACATCCCCGTCCCGGTGAGCTTGCCGCCGGAGGCCGCCTTGGCGATGCCGAAGTCGGTGACCACGGCATGCCCGTGCTCGTCGAACATGATGTTGTCGGGCTTGATGTCGCGGTGGACGATCCCGCTGCGGTGGGCGTAGGCGAGCGCCCGGGATACGTCGGCGAGGATGCGGCGGATTTCGGCGGGGGCAAGCCCGCCTCCGCCGCGCGCGGCGAGCACGGTGGAAAGCGGTTTGCCGCGCAGGAACTTCATGACGAAGTAGATGATCCGCCCCGATTTGCCGACCCGGTAGATCGGGATGATGTTCGGGTGCTCGAGCTTGGCGGAGGTGCGGGCCTCGCGCTGGAAGCGCTCGACGAATTCCTTGTCAAACGCGAGGGAAAACGGCAGGACCTTGATCGCCACGTCGCGGTCGAGCTGCTTTTCCTTGGCCTTGAAGACGATGGCCATGCCGCCGCGGCCCAGCTCCTCCAGGATCTCGTACTCGCCGCCGATGGCCTCGGTAACGACGTCGAGCTCCGTGACCTCGCCGGACGCAATGGCCTGCGCAGGC
>JBGPOM010000122.1:0-6020 GCA_041488075.1 Gemmatimonadota bacterium | reverse complement strand
TTCACTCCAGGTTCTCCAACTGCTCCCGGAACTTCTCCAGCTCGCCTTTCATCGCGATCACGGCCTGCGTGATGGCGGCGTCGTTCGCTTTGGACCCCATCGTGTTCACCTCGCGGAGCAGCTCCTGCGCCAGAAAGCCGAGCTGCTTGCCCACCGCCTCGCCCGACCCGAGCGCCTGCCGGCACGCCGTGAGGTGCGTGCGGAACCGCACCAGCTCCTCGGTGATGTCGACCTTGTCGGCGAGCAGCGCCACCTCGAGCGCGAGCCGCTGCTCATCCACCTGCACGCCGCCGGCGAAGTCGGCGACGGCCTGCTTGAGCCGTTGATGTTCGGCGGTGAGCCGCTCGGGCGCGCGTTCCGCGATCGTCCCCGCCCCGCGCTCCAGGGCATGGAGCCGAGCGGCCAACTCCGTCGCCAGCGCCGCACCTTCCCGCTCCCGCATCACGAGCACGTCGCGCGCCGCCTGCTCGACGATCGGCTTGACGTCGGCCCACGTGACCGCCATCTCAGCTCCGTTCGTCGCCGCCGCCATGACGTCGGGCTGGCGGGCCACGAACGCGAGGTCGACCTCGCCTTTGAGCTTCAGCTTCTTTTTCAACTGCTTCGCCGCCGCGACGACTTGCCGCGCCCGCGTCAGGTCCACCACCGGCCCGCCGCTGTCCCGCGCCGGCGGATCGATCCACCGCGCCGTCACCGCGACGTGGCCGCGCTCGAGCAGCTGGCGCAGCCGCTCGCGCATCTCTCCCTCGATTCCGGACAGCTCGGCGGGGAGCTTGAGCTGCGGGTTGAAATAGCGGTGATTGACGGTGCGGATGTCCACCCGCAGCCGCCCGCCGAGAACGCCGGCCTCGGCCGAACCGAAGCCCGTCATGCTTCGTGGCACAGACTTTAAATGTAGTCGGGCGAACGACTTGCTTCAATCCGCCCTAGTTCGTGAAAAACCAGCGCGCGCCGTACAGCTGGACGCTCTTGGGATGGCTCAGCCCCTGCACGTAGTTGGCCCGCATGCCGTTGACGTTACGGATGATCCAGAAGATCGTCACGCCGGCGAGCTGCATCTCGAGGTTCGTCTCGGCGAAACTCGCGCCCCCCAGGCGCAACTGGGCGCCCGTCGAGTCCCGGCCCCCGAGGCCCCACCGGCTCCACGATTCGATCGCCACCTCCCCCCGCAAAGCGAAGATCCCGCTCCGATAGACGCGCCAGAACTTCGAGTAGAACGTGGCCGAGGCGCGGGCGTGATGGGGCGGCTCGAAATCGCCCCCGCCGACCACCGGATCGAAGTACCAGCCGGCGAGCGCGACGCCCGGTACGGGCCGGACGCTGGCGTGAACGGCGACGAACTCCGTGCGCGGCGTCGGCCCCAGATGATCCACCGGTTTGATCCCTGCCGCAAAGCCGAGCGCCGTGAACGGGTCCCGCCACCCGCGGCCGACTTCGACGAGGACGCCGCCGCGTTCCCAACGCAGCCAGGCGGCGACGTCCGTGGTCCGCTGGCGCACCGTATCGGTGCGGTCGAGCGGCGCCTGCACGTCGCGGCTCCAGGCCAGCTCCCCGCGTGCCCCGAAGCCCAGCGGCAGGGCGACGCCGGCGGTGAGCTGCGCCCGGTCTCCCGAGCGCTCGCCGGTGTACCTGGCGTGGCGGGCCCACCCCCCAATCGTCAGTCGGCGCACGGGTGTCCATCCGCCCTCCACGTCGAGCTGCGTCGGTGAGCCGACGAAGCCGAAGCGCCCGGTGACCGCCACGCTGGCCCGCGGCCAGGTGCGGCTCACCTCGACGCTTGTCTGGTACAGCGCGCGTGCGGCGACCGTTGTGTCGCGGTCCATGGTGCTGCTGCTCATCGTGCCTGTCAGGCGGAGCCCGAGCCCATCACCCCGCTCGGCGACGAAGAAGCGGAACAGCCGGTCGCGGCGCTCCTGGCGCCAGTCGTCCACGCGGCCGGCCTCCCCCTGGCGGTGCCAACCGGCGCTCAGGAGTTGGAACGACGCACCGAGTCGCCCGCCCGGCGGTAGGTACTCCGCCTTGAGCCACAGGTCCGTGCTGCTGAAGTGCGTCGTCGCGGCCGTGGGGTTGCCGTCCAGACTGTTCCAGTCGGCCAGGACCGAGAAACCCAGCCCCGCCCGGGTCCGCGTGCTGTAGCCGACGCGATAGCCCGCGATGCCGAGGTCTCCCGTCGCGATGCCGATCTGGGTAACCGGCTGGGTCGAGCGCGGCCGGGCCGTGACGAGATAGACGCGCAACATCGCCGGCAGCGCGATCACGTCGATGCGCTCGAGCGGAGCGAGGGGAATGCGCGCCGGGTCCAAAGCGAGCGAATCGCGCCCGATCGACCGGTACGGCACGCCGTCCCAGTACACCTCGATGGCGGCGGCTCCCGCGCCGCGCCCACCGAAGAGCACCGGCTCCGCCTGCCCGTACCAGCCGCCGCGCGCCACGTACACCCCGGGAATGTGACTGAGGAGATCGCTCAGCGTCCGGACATTCGAGAGCAGCAGCGAGTCGGCCGTGAAGGTGTAGCGGGCGCCGGCCGGGAGCGGTCCGGGGGCGATGGGCAGCGGGAAGGCCGGGAGCAGCGCGGGGACGGTATCGCGACCGGTGCTGTCACTCCGCACCGTGGAGTCGCGAACAGTCGAGTCGGCTTGGGCGGCGGCGCCTGCCGTCACGACGCCCGAGAGCGCCGCGACGAGGAGGCCGGCCCGGATCACGCGCCCGCGCGCTTGAGGAGGAACTCGGTGAACAGGCGCACGCCCACTGCCGTCGGACCCTTGCCCTGCGTGGCCCCGTCGCGCTCGGTGTAGGCCGTGCCCGCGATGTCGAGGTGCACCCAGGGGAATCCCTCCACGAACTCGCGCAGGAACCAGCCACCCGCGATCGTCCCCGCGGAGCGGCCCCCCGAGTTTTTCACGTCGGCGATCTCCGATTTCACGAGGTCGCGGTATTCCTCCCACAGCGGCAGCGGCCAACAGCGCTCCCCGGCGCGCTCGCCGGCATCGCGTACTTCGGCGAGCAACGCCTCGTCGTTTCCCATGATCCCGATGGCGTGGTGCCCCAGCGCCACGACCACCGCGCCCGTCAGCGTGGCGGCATCGAGCACCGCCGCGGGCTTGAACCGCCGCGCATAGGAGAGCGCGTCGCACAGAATCAATCGTCCCTCGGCGTCGGTGTTGATGATCTCGATCGTCTTGCCGAAGTGGCTCCTCACCACGTCCCCCGGTTTTACCGCCGTTCCCGAGGGGAGGTTCTCGGTGGACGGAATGAGCCCCACGACGTTCACCTTCGGCTTGAGGCGGCCCAGCACCTCGAAGGTGCCCAGCACGGCCGCCGCGCCCGACATGTCGTACTTCATCTCCTCCATGCTCTGCGCCGGCTTGATCGAGATGCCGCCCGAATCGAACGTCACTCCTTTCCCCACCAGGGCCACCGGCGCCTGCCCGCTGGCGCCACCCTTGTACTCGAGGACGATGAAGCGCGGCTCCTCGGCGCTCCCCTGCGCTACCGCCAGCAGCGCCCCCATCCCTTCCTTCTTGAGCTGGGCCCGGTCGAGGACGGAGAGGGTGAAGCCGTAGGCCTTGGCCAGCTTGCCGGCCTGATCGGCGAGGTAGCTGGGGGTGCAGACGTTGCCCGGTTGCATCTGGAGGTCGCGCGCCAGGCGGTGGCCGGCTGCGACGGCGTCGCCCACGCGGCGGCCCGTCTCGACCGCCGCTGCCTCGGAGGCGTCTGCGACCACCACCACCGCCTCGATCTCGGACTTGGGATCGTCGCCCGGCTGCTTCAGCTGGGTGAACTGCCACCCGCCCTGCGCCGCCCCTTCGACCGCCAATTGCCCGAGCTCGCCCGCACTCACGCCGCGTCGGGCCTCGGGGGCGACGCCGAACGCGAACGCTCGGGCGCCGAGGCCGCTGGTGCGCTTCGCCGCGACCGCCGCGGCGCGCCGCAGGGCGTTGCGGTTGATCTCGCCCGGCTTG
This sequence comes from Gemmatimonadota bacterium, assembly GCA_041488075.1. Taxonomy (GTDB): domain Bacteria; phylum Gemmatimonadota; class Gemmatimonadetes; order Gemmatimonadales; family GWC2-71-9; genus 20CM-2-65-7. Next base: position 2,058 of record JBGPOM010000122.1, on the reverse strand, counting down.
CCGACGCCCACGAGCAGGATGCGCTGCGCCTTCCCGCTGCCGTAGACGAGCAGCGGGTCATCCCGCTTGCCCTTGTAGTCGCCGGCGCCGAAGGCGCGGGCCAGCACCCCGCCGGCGGCGCGATCGAGCTCGGCGAGCGAGGGTGGGAGGGACGCGTCCTGCGGAACCGCCAGCGCGAGAAGGGGGGTCTCGACCTGCGCCAGCGGCGTAGCGGCGACGGTGCTCTTCATGACAGATGCTCGATGATGGCGTCGGCGAATGCGGAAGTGGCGACCTCTGTCGCGCCCGGCATCTGGCGCGCGAGGTCATAGGTTACGCGCCGGCCGGCGATCGCGCCTTCGATGCCGTGCACGATGGCCGCGGCCACGTCCTTCCACCCGATCTCCTCGAACAGCATCACCCCCGAGAGGATGATGCTGCCGGGATTCACCTTGTCCTGGCCCGCGTACTTGGGCGCCGTGCCGTGGGTGGCCTCGAACACCGCGAAGCCATCGCCGACGTTCGCCCCCGGCGCCATGCCGAGCCCGCCGACCTGGGCGGCGCACGCGTCGGAGAGGTAGTCGCCGTTCAGATTCGGCGTCGCGAGCACGGAGTACTCGGCGGGACGGAGCAGGACTTGCTGGAACATCGCGTCGGCGATCCGGTCCTGGATGAGGACCCGGCCCGGTTGGACCTCTCTGCTCGTCTTGTCGCCGAACTTCTCCTGTGCGACCGCATAGCCCCAATCGCGGAAGCCGCCTTCGGTGAACTTCATGATGTTGCCCTTGTGCACGAGCGTGACGGACGGCCGCCCGGCCGCGATCGCGTACTCGATCGCCTTCACCACGAGCCGTTGCGACCCGAACTTCGACATCGGCTTGATGCCGAGCGCGCTGTGCTCGCGGATCGTCTTGACCCCGAGCTCGTGCAGGAGGAAGTCGCGGAGCTTGTCGGCCTGGGCGCTGCCCGCCTCGAACTCGATGCCGGCGTACACGTCCTCGATGTTCTCGCGGAAGATCACGACGTCGAGCTTGTTGGGCTCCTTCACGGGTGCCGGCACACCACTGAACCAGCGGACCGGGCGAATGCAGGCGTACAGGTCGAGGACCTGGCGCAGCGCGACGTTCAGCGAGCGGATCCCGCCGCCCACGGGGGTCGTGAGCGGGCCCTTGATGGCCACCCGGTGCTCCCGGATGACGGCGAGCGTCTCTTCCGGCAGCCAGCTCCCCGTGGCGGTGAACGCCTTCTCGCCCGCGAGGACCTCGCGCCACGCGATGCGGCGCTTCCCTTTCGATGTGCGCGCGACGGCGGCATCGAAGACGCGCACGGCGGCGCGCCAGATGTCGGGCCCGGTGCCGTCGCCTTCGATGAACGGAATGATCGGATGATCGGGGACGACCCACCGGCCGTCCCGATAGTCGATGCGGGCGCCAGGCATCGTCAGCCCCTGGCGCAATCGGGAGCGTGCTCCAACACGGTTAGCATGGACGCAGTTTACCTCTGGCGGGCAGAAACCGGAAGCGCGCGGGCCTGCGGCTGGACGAAGCCCCGCGCCAGCTGGCTGCGTTCGGGTTCGGGCAGCCCGGCGCCCTCGCGGAACAGGGCGCGGCCCGCCCAACAGGCGTCGCCGTCCGAGGCGCTGTCGAAACGGTCGAGGATGCTGCGCATGCGCGGTTCCTCCGCGTCGGGGAGCGCCGCCATCGCGGCCTGGACCCCGTGCGCGAGGGCCTCCTGGGTCACGTAGTGCGCCGGGCGTTGCTCCAGACTGGCGATCTGCGCCTCGATGAGGAGGGCGGCCCAGTCCTCGAGGTCGGCGCCCTCCAGCTCGGTCATGGCCAAGGCCATCTGCCCGCCCGCCGGCGTCCCCCGGGAAAGGGCCGCGCAGATCGACTGCTCTGAGCCGGCGAGCATCACGGACATCAGCTGCATCCACTTCGCGCTGCCGGCCAGCGGGTTCGGGTGGGAGAGCGCCTTCCGGCACCGCGAGGACATCGGCCGCCTGGCCAACGTGAGCATCGTGGGGGTGCTGCTTCGCGACCGGGACCCGGGACGCGTCGCGGTGGGCCGCGACGGGCGGCC
>JBGPOM010000121.1:0-6045 GCA_041488075.1 Gemmatimonadota bacterium | reverse complement strand
GGTCAGATCGCGGTCCGGGTACTCGTAGACCGCCTGGAACGTGTCGGGGACGTCGCGACCGTCCTTGAAGTAGTAGATCCCCCCCGACGCGGCGCACGACTTGGGAATCCCCACCCCGAGGATCTGGTTCACCGCGTCGTACTCGTGCGACAGCAGGTCGCCGGCCAGGCCGGTGCCGTAATCGTACCAGCAGCGCCACCGGAAGAAGCGCCCGGGGCTGAACGCCACCTTGTGCGGGGCCGGCTCCTGAAACTGCTCCCAGTCGATCGTCCGCGCCGTGCCCTGTTCCTCGATGTCCCACACCCAGGCACCCCACGAGGTGTTGCGGTTGGTGGTCGCCTCGACGAGGGTGATGGGGCCCAAGAGCCCGGCCGCGATGACCTCGCGCGCCTTGTTGTGCGCCTCGGACTGGCGGTTCTGGTGCCCCAGCTGGAACACGATCTTCGACCGGGTCACCGCGGCGTGCATGGCGCGGGCCTCCTCCTCTGTCCGCGTCATGCACTTCTCGCAATAGACGTGCTTTCCCGCTGCCGCGGCGTCGATGGTCATGCGGGAGTGCCAGGCGTCGGGCGTCGCGATGATGACGGCGTCCACATCCTTGCTGTCGAGCAGATCGGTGTAACGCCGGTAGCGTTTGGCCGGCGGGTTGGCGCCGCCGCCGCCCGGCCGCTCGGCGATCTGCGAGGCCGCGACGGCGCGTTCGGCGCGCACGTCGTACACCTCGCACACGGCCGTCAGGGCGATGTTCAGGTCGTCCTGGCGCAGATAGGTGTCGAGCTGCTTGTCGCGGGGGTCGTCCGCCACGGACTGCTTCGCTTCCGTGAGCCATTTGGGCGACGCGAACCCCGCGTGCCGCACCAGCGACTCTCCCTCGCCGCCGTAGCCGATGATCCCCACCCGGATCTTGCTGCCCGGGGGCTTCGAGATGGCGTTGGGAATGATGGCCGGCCCGCTCTCGGCGACGCGGAGCTCCGACATGATCGCTTGCCTGCGGGCGTCGTCGGCCGCGCGCTTCTTCAGGTAGTTGAAGACGAAGATGCCGAGCACCGGCACCGAGACGAGGGACTGAAGCCAGTCGCGCCGGGAGATCCGGGTCGGATCGCTGGAAGCCGCGCCTGGGGCGGCGTTGTCGCGTGCGTCGTTCATGACTCGGCCCTCGCAACGGATGGTTCACCAGGGGTCGCGGCGCGAGGCCAGCGCCGGAAGATCAGTCCGTCGAGGCCGAAGCTCCGGCTGGTGTTGAACGCCAGCACCACGGCCAGCGCGGCCGCCTCGATCAGCACCTTGTTGACGATCAGGTAGCTCCCCTCCCGCGGCACGGTGGAGCTGATGCCGACGAGCGGTGGCGCCACGATGTAGTAGAGCAGCAGCAGGACGATCCCCGCAACTGCGGCCGTCCGCGTGAACAGCCCGAGCAGCAGGCCGAGTCCGATGAGGAGCAGTCCCCACTCGTTCAGGAAGTCCACCACCGTGACCGCGGTCGGGCTCGCCGCCAGCGCGACGAACAGCGTCTTGAACAGCCACCCGGCCTGGTCCAAGTACTCGGCGGAGGTCCAGTAGGGGTTCACCAGCTTGGCCAGCCCCTCATAGAGGAAGTGCCATCCGATGAACAGGCGTAACGTCACGAGGGCAGCGACCTGGGGACGGGTCATTGCGGCGACTCCTTCCAGCCATGCGAGTGGGTGACGCATCCGTCGGAGGAAACGATGAGGCAGGTGCAGCCGGGGAGCCGCTCGACCAGCGCCACGCCGGCGCGCGATCCCAGCACGAGGACGGCGGTGGCGAGCGCGTCGGCGGCCGTCGCAGAGGGCGCGACCACGGTGGCACTGGTGCAGGCGCACGGCGAGCATCCGCGCGCCGCGTCGACGATGTGGTGGAACCGGCGCGCCGGGTCGTAATAGCGCTCGTAGGATCCCGAGGTGGCGACGGCGGCACTTGCCAGGTGAATCGTCCCGGGCAACCGTCCCGCGCTCTCGGGATCACGGACGGCCACGGCCCAGGGGAGTCCCGCTTCCTTTCTTCCACCGGTACGGATGTCGCCGCCCGCTTCCACCAGGTAGCGGCCGATGCCGGCGCGCTCGAGCGTCGCCGCCATCCGGTCCACGATGAACCCCTTCGCGATGCCGTCCAGCGTGAGGGCCGTCCCGCGCCGCGTCAGCCGCACGCGCCGCCGGGACGCCGCGATCGCACCGGCGCCGACCAAGTCGCGCGCCTCGGCGATCTCCGCAGCCGTGGGCTCGCGCGGCACGGGGCCCGTGAGGCAGGCACAAAACAGATCCACGAGCGGTGCCACCGTGGGGTCGAACGCCCCGTCGCTCAGCCGGTGGTAGGAGAGCGCCGCGGAGAGCACCATCGCCAGCTCCGGCGGCGGACCCTCGAGACGTCCCGTGGTATTGAGCACCGAGAGCGCCGAGGCTCGGTCGTAGCGGCTGAAAATCGCGATCAGCCGGTCCATTTCGTCGAAGGCTCGGCCGATCGCGTCCTCGCCCAGGGCGGCGGATTCGTGGATCGCCGTCACGCTGACGAGCGTGCTCATCGCGGGGCGCCGGGATTGGACGCGGAAGCCGTCGCCGCCGACGCTTTGCACCTCCGTCTCGCCGCCGGACGGCCGTACCAACTCGAAGCCCAGGCCGCAGAGCGCGTCCCGCATGGCGAGCGCCATCGTTCCCCCGGAGCGCAGAATGCTACAGGCTATCGCGAGGCGGCTAAAGGTTTCATGAAGGGGACTGCAAGAGATTCGCGAACGGGTGGCGCAGCGCTAGATGCGCGCGCCGACGAGATGCCCGACGGCGGACGTGCACGCCATGGCCACAGCACCCCAGAACGCGACGCGCAGAGCCGCTCGGGCAATCGAGGCGCCCCCAACGCGAGCCGCTACCCCCCCGAGCACGAGCAGGAGCCCCAAGGTCACTCCCACTATGGCCGGCGTGAGAACCCCGGTCGGCAACAGCGCGGCGAGCACCACCGGTGGCGCCGCCCCTCCCGCAAAGGAGGCCGCCGACGCCACCGCTGCCTGAATCGGGCGCGCCCGTGTCGTCTCATGGATGCCGAGCTCGTCCCGTGCATGGGCCCCCAGGGCATCCTGAGCCATCAGTTGATCCGCGACCTGGATCGCGAGATCACGGCTGAGACCTCGGGTGACGTAGAGCCCCGCCAACTCGGCCCGCTCGGCTTCCGGCGAGCGAGCGAGCTCGTCGCGCTCCCGGGCCAGATCCGCCTCTTCGGTATCCGCTTGGGAGCTGACCGAGACGTATTCGCCGGCCGCCATCGAGAGGGCACCGGCCACCAACCCCGCGACGGCGGCGACCAGGATGACCGCGCGCCCTGGCTCGGCCGCAGCCACGCCCACCACCAGGCTGCTCGTGGAAATGAGGCCGTCGTTGGCCCCGAGGACGGCAGCGCGCAACCAGCCGATCCGCCCGGTACGGTGGAACTCACTAGGCATGGTCGTCCTTGGTCGGTGCTATTCGGGCCGCCGTGACACGTCCACTACGGCGTCGCAGTGACGGCCCGAGGATTCCTGACGAACGCCGCCACGAGGTTGCCCACCGTGTCGGCGGGATCGGCAAAACCTGTCGTCGTTGTGACATGGCGGCGGCCGGACAGGATCCGCAAGTCCGCGGATCGTTCTCGTTCCCGGAGGAGGCGCACGAAGCGCGCACCCTCCTCGAGGATTGCCGGCATGTAGCGCTCAGACTCGGCCACCAGCACCAGGAACGGTGGGGCATGAGACCCCACCCACGAGGTCGGATTCGCGCGGAGCCGCCACGCCAGGGAGCCGTAGACGCGGCGTTCCTGTTCGTCCCGGGTGAATGCCTGCTCCAGCTCGCTCTGCGTAACGGCTCGGCCGGCCGTGTCCCATGGAGCGAGTGTACACCCCATGGCCACCACGCCAGCCACGGCGCCGGAGTGCAAGCCCTGCTCCGCCAGATAGCCTGTGTCCAAGGCCACCAGGGCTGCCAGGTGGCAGCCCGAGCTATGGCCGATCAGAAAAACGCGCTCAGGGTCGCCACCGCGTGCCGCGATCGAGTCCTTCAGCCAGCGCACCGCCGCCGCCACGTCCTGTGGCATGGCCGGCCAGCGATAGGCGGGCGCTAGGCGGTAGTCCATCGTGACGCATAGAATGCCGCGCTGGGCGAGGCCGGGACAGACGGGAGCGTACATCGGGGAATTGCGCCGCTCCCCCGCTTCCTCCAGCGAACCCCCGTGGATGAAGAGGACCACCGGCGCGCGCGGAGTCGTGGCGGGAACATACACGTCCATGTGCTGGTCGGGAGTCGGGTTGGCCCGATAGGGAACGTTGCGCTCGACGCGCTGCGCACCCAGCGGGTTCGTGCCGGTTCCAGCTGCGAGGAGACTCAAGAGAATCGTGCGAACGCAACCCATAGCCTGTCAGGCGGCAACCTTGCGAGCGAGGAGTTGCCAAGCCCAGATCGCCAGAGAAGCGCTGGCGACGAAGATTGTCGCGGGAGCGATCACGATCCAGGGATCGGTAGCCGGCATCCGCCAGTGCTCGATGGTGATGAATAGGTGCATGAATGCTACTAGGCCGAAGAGAATGCCGGAGGTGAGGATGTACGCTCTCATAGGAATACGAAATCCCGAAGAATGGTGGGGGGGGGGGGCTGCCGTCTGGCGGATCGCGCGGCAGCGGCGTTCAACGGGCGTCATACACGACCACACTGCTGAGCACGGTCCGCGTGACAGGATCTATGGAGACGATGGTGAGGGAGCGACCATCGCGCGCTTTAATTGAACGGTACCCAAAGACCGGCTTGTCCTCGAGACTGAAGGTTGCCTCGGCGGTGAAGTCGTCGACCTTCCGAAGACGTACGTGGTCAAGGCCGGGAATGCCCACGACCGGGTAGGCGTTCCCATCGTAGGCTGCCGCAAACTTGCCAAGCACTGAGCGTCCGTCGGCGCGCAGGCTCTGGATCTGACACGCCACCCCGGGCGCGGCCGCTTCGCAAGTGAAGGTCTCTTTCGTCCGTCGGTCCACGCCGGGGCCGTAGCGCGTCCTGGCCAGGTTGAGCGTCCAGCTGCCCGTGAGAGGGTCGGACACGCTGGTCGACGGTGAACAGGCAAGCGCGAGGCAGACTGCGAATGCACCCGACGCCGCGGCGTGCCGCCTCAAGAGTCGCCGCGGACCACGGAACGACGGGTTCAGGCGCGGGTTAGACGGATGCGCAGTCGACATCACGGGCGACGCTCGACGACGACCCAATGATCGTCCTGGCGCTCCAGGCGATCCACGATGCATCGGGGCAACTCCCACCGCTGCCGGAAGTCATTCCGGGGGATCCACGCGACCAGCGCCTCCTTACGCTCCAGCTGGAGCACGCCTACCGAGTCCGGAACCGCCATTGCGGCGTCCGTCGCACGCAGCGTCCCCGACTCCGCCTCCCACGAGTAGTCAGCGAGCCGCCGCGCGAGCGGTTCGCTGAACCCCCTGCGGTAATGCGCATACACTTGGTCCCAACTCGTGACCGAGTCCGCGCGCTGGTAGAGTGCTTGCTCGAGACCGTAGGCGAGCCGCAGCGCGTCAATGACGAGACGCTCCCGCTCGCGCGGTGGATGAAGAGCGACGGTGCAATCACCGATCGCCGTGTCTGCCGTGATGGAGGTATCGAGGGCGGCCGGCGCGGGCTCGGGAATCATTGTGCGCGCCGTATCGGCGACCAGCGGAGTCTTCGGGTCGGGTGAGGGTCTCGAGCACGCAGCAGCCAGAGCGAGCAGAGCGATGGAATGTAGTCTCACTATCACCGCCATGACCCCATTCGTGCATTCCGCCTAACGGACCGCCCTTGAGCTGCGGCGCGCTGACGAAAGATTCACCACCGCGGCCTTCACGAGCGCCATGAACGCGCCCGCGTCGACCTTCTCCCCTTCGGGGATGTCGATCGCCCTTCGCGTGTTGCCTTCCAAGCTGGAATTGAAGAGGCGCGATGGGTCTGGGATCCTGGCCCCCCGGGCGAACGTGAGCTTCACGACCTTCGTGTACACCTCCCCGGTGCAGACAATCCCGTGGTGCGACCAGACCGGATT
>JBGPOM010000120.1:0-6066 GCA_041488075.1 Gemmatimonadota bacterium | reverse complement strand
CGCTGGGTTCTTCTGAACGGGTGCGCGCGGTGCGGTCGGTGCGGGGTGCCCGCCAGCACGCCGCCCAGATCGTGCCGCTCGTCGACCAGGTCCTCACTCTCGCGGCCGTCCGCGTGCGCGATCTCGGGGCGCTGATCGTGGGCGACGGGCCGGGGAGCTTCACCGGACTGCGCATCGGCTGGGCGGCGGCCAAGGGGCTGGCCCAGGACGCCGGGATCCCGCTGCGCGCGGTACCCTCGCTCATGGGGGCCGCGCACGCCGCCGCCCGGGGCGAAGTGGGACCGGTCGCGGCGTGCTTCGATGCGTTGCGCGGCCAGGTGTTCGGGGCCGTGTACGCCTTTCCGCCCGGCCGGGTGGAAACGCTGGTCGCGCCCGCGCTCTTCACGCTCGGCGCGCTGGCGCGGGTCGCCCCCGTCCGGCCCCTCGTCGCCGTGGGCGACGGCGCCGTGCGTTACGCCGAGGAGGTCGTCGGCTGGACCGGCCGGCCCCCGATCGGGCTCGACGCGCTCCCGCCGGTCGCGTGCTCGCTCCTGGCCCTGGCGGGGCGCGACGGCGCGATCCGCCCGCTCGCCGACGCAGCCACCGCGGAGCCGGTGTACGGCCGGCCCGCCGAAGCCCAGGTGAAATGGGAGGCCCGCCACGGCCGGCCGTTGCCGCATTCGTCCCGCTGAGGCCGCCGACGTCCCGGCCGTGCACGCGATCGAACAGGCGGCCTTCAGCGATCCCTGGTCGACGCGCGACTTCCGGGAGTGCGTTGCGTCGGACGTCGTGTTCCTCGTCGCGGCAATGGCGGACGGCGTGGCCGGATACGTCATCGCCCAGGATGCCGCCGACGAGGCCGAGATCTTGAACCTCGCCGTCGCGCCGGCGCAGCATCGGGGTGGCATCGGGCGCGCGCTCGTCGAGCGGGCGCTCGCGACGCTGGCCGGGCGCGGCGCGCGGCGTGTGTTCCTGGAGGTGCGCGAGTCGAACGCCGCCGCGCGCGCGTTGTACGCGGCGCTCGGCTTCGAGGAGGTGGGGCGTCGGCCCAAGTACTACCGGCGTCCGGTGGAGGATGCGATCGTCTTGCGAGCTGCCATTCTTGCAGACGGAGGTGATGCGTAACTTTGCTACAAGTGGCGTATCTTTGATTGACAGAATAACTTGCGATTCATATACTGTGGGGCATCCTTGGGCCCCCAACCCGCTTTATCGTCGGAGGTCGTTGTGAGCCGCAGTCTCAACAAGGTCATGATCATCGGGAATCTGGGGGCCGATCCCGAGGTGCGCAGCACGAACAACGGGTCCCGGGTGGCCACCCTGTCGGTGGCGACCAGCCGGCAGTGGACGGGGCAGAGCGGGGACAAGCAGGAGAAAACCGAGTGGCACCGGGTCATTTGCTGGAACAACAAGGGATCCGGCCTGGCGGACATCGCCGAGAAGTACCTCAAGAAGGGCGATAAGGTCTATATCGAGGGGCGGGTCGAGTACCGCACCTGGGAAGACCGCGAGAAGCAAACGCGCTACGTCACCGAGATCATTGCGCGCGAACTGATCATGCTGTCGCCCAAGGGCGGTGGCGGCGAAGGTGCCAAGGTCGCCGCGCGGGCAGCCCCCGAAGGGAAGGCAGCGGAGTCGCTCGAAGCGTTCCCGGAGGCGCTGGATGAGGAGGACGACGATCTGCCGTTCTAGTCGCGCGGCACTGTTGATCCTGGCGGCCGTGCCCCTGACGTGGACTGTCCTGCCTGCGCAGGACACCACGCAGGCGGCACCCGCCGCCATGACCCAGGTGCCCGCCACCCATACCGTCTCCCGGGGCGAAACGCTCTGGTCGATCTCGCAGATGTACTTCGCCGACCCGCTGCTGTGGCCGGAGATCTACCGTCTCAACACCAACGTGGTCGAGGACCCGCACTGGATCTATCCGGGCGAGGTGCTCACGCTGTCCCCCGTGGTGGGCGTGCTGGCCCAGGGTGACACGGTGGTGGCGGTGCCGCAGGACACGACCGCGGCAGCGGCCGACACGGTGCGGGCGCAGACGGGCGACACGATCGCCGCGGTGCCCACCGACACGATGCCGGCGGACACGACGCAGGTGTTCGTGGAGCCCCCGCCTCCCGAGCCGGTGAACGAATCGTTCGAGACGATGTTCGACCGCCGCCGCACCACGCAGCAGCGCGTGCAGGACGTGCTGCGGGCCTACGTGCACCAACCCTACCGGCCGCTGCGCTCCGGGGAGTTCTACAGCGCCGGGTTCCTGACCGAAAACGAACGCCTGCCGTGGGGCACGGTGATCGGCGTGACCGCTCCGCCCGCCATCTACCGGCTGTCGGATCGCAGCACGGCGATGCCCTACGATGAGATCTCGATCAAGCCGCCCGCCCACGCGTCATACCACGTGGGAGATTCGCTGCTGATCGCCCGCATCGACCGGGCGATCGAATTCGGGGATTGGGGCGAGGTGGTCGTGCCGCTCGGTATCGCGCGCGTCACCTCGGTAGAGGAGGAGCAGGTGCTGGCCAAGGTGATTACGCAATTCGGTCGCATCCGCGACGGGCACCTGTCGCTGCCGCTCGAGCCGTTCAAGAACCCAGGGGAAGTCCGCCCCACGCCGGTGGAGCAGGGCCTGACGGGCCACTTGCTGGCCAGCCGCGACTCCCGGCCGATCGCGACTCCTCAGCAATTCTTCTTCATCGACAAAGGCCGCTCCGAGGGCGTCGTGCCCGGCGATGTGTTCGAGGTGTATCGCCCGGCGGCCGGGTACCTGGGCGCGCCGTCGGAGGAAGTGCGCGCGGTCATGATGATCGTGCACACCCGCGAGCACTCCTCGACCGGGCTCGTGCTGCAGATCATGCACCCCGGGCTCGACGCTCGCCTTCCGGTGCGGCTGATCAAGAAGATGCCTTCCTGACGGGCGGCCGGGCCCGCTGCGGCGGGCCCGGCGCGTACCTGCCGTGATTCTTACCTTGCATCTCATCGCCCTGGCGCTGTACGGACTGGCCACGGCGCTGACGCTCGCACCCCTCGTGGGGATGCGCGCCCCACCGCGTTTTCTGACGATCGCCCTGCCGTGTGCCGGCGCCGCCCTGCACGTCGTGGCCGTGTCGCAGCTCACCCTCGTGGGACTTGCGCCGGCCCTCTCGATGCTCGCGCTCTGTCTCGTTCTGTTACAGCTCGCCACGGAGCGCCTCGTGCGCGGCTCGGCCGTCGGGTTCTTCACCGGGCCGCTCGCCGCCGGCCTCGTGGGCCTGGCGCTTCTGATCGGCCTCGCGCCCGGCGCAGAGCCCTCCGCCGGGCGCAACGCTTGGTTTATCTTGCACGTGGCACTCAGCGTGTTGGGTCTGGCGCTGCTCGCGCTCGCGTTCATCGCGGCGGCCCTGTACTTGCTTCAATTCCGCGAGCTCAAGGCCAAGCGGTTTGGTCAGGTGTTCCAGCTGTTCCCGCCGCTGGAGCGGCTCGACCACCTGAACCACATCGCCCTGGTCGCTGGGTTTCCAGCGCTCACGCTGGGCGTGTTGTTGGCCCTCGGGTACGCCGCGCGTTTTTCAGGCGGCCTCCACGTCGGGAAGGCCCAGGTCGTGTGGGGCATGTTCACGTGGGTCGTGCTCGGGTGGGCCGCGTGGGTGCGGGTGGTGCGCCACTGGGACGGGCGGCGCGCCGCGTTCGCGAGCATTGCGGGATTCTCGGCGGTGCTCCTCGTCTATCTGGCGCTCAAACTCGCCCAGCCGGGCGCCGAGCGATTCCTATGAGCGATAGAGCCGCGATGGGCATCCAGGTTTTGGGAGTGAACCACCGCACGGCCCCCCTGGACGTGCGGGAGCGCTTTGCGCATGGGGCCCACGAGGTCCCGGGCGCCCTCGCGCGCGTGATGGCCGCGGGCGCCGCCGGTGGCGTGTTGCTCTCCACCTGTAACCGGACGGAGTTCTACCTGGTCGCTGACGAAGAACGGGTCCGCGATGTCGTGTGGGACCTCCTGGGGGAGCGGCTGGACAGCGGCGCGGCGGCGCGCGAGTACGGCTACATCGAGCGTGACCGGGATGCAGTGCGCCACCTCTACCGCGTGTCGTCCGGGCTCGATTCGATGATTCTCGGTGAATCACAGATCCAGGGCCAAGTGCGCGACGCGTGGGAGGCGTCGCGCACGCAGGCAGGGCCCGTGCTGCACCGGCTGTTTCAGACGGCCCTGCACGTCGGCGCGCGCATTCGCACGGAGACGGCCCTCGGCGCGGGCACGGCCTCCGCCGCCTCGGCCGCCGTGGCCGTCGCCGGCAAGATCTTCGGGGACCTAGCGGGGCGCACCGCGCTCATTCTCGGGGCAGGGGACATGGCCGAGCTGGCCGCGACCTGCCTCGCGAGCGAGGGCGTGCGGGTCACGCTGGTGGCGAACCGCACGCACGAGCGCGCCCGCGCCATCGCGGAGCGGCTCGACGCTCGCGCCCTCACCCTCGAGGAGGCGTGGCCCCATTTTGCGACCACCGACATCGCCCTGTGCTCCACCGCCGCTCCGCACGCCGTCGTGACGTGGGAGCGGGTGGGCGCGGTGATTCGTGGACGACGGGGCCGGCCGCTCTGCATCCTCGATCTCGCCGTGCCCCGCGACGTCGATCCCGCCGTCGCGCAGCTCGAGAATGTTTTTCTGTACGACATCGACGACCTCCAGACCGTCGCCGCCCAAGCGACCACCCGGCGTCACGAAGAGGTCCCCGCGGCCGAACGCATCGTGGACGAAGAAACGGATCTCTTCTGGGCGTGGTACGGCGGTCTCGGCGTCGTGCCCGTCATCAAGGAGTTCCGCGGCCGCATGGAGGCGCTCCGCGCCGCCGAGGTCGAGCGTGCGCTGCGCCATCTCGTGCACCTCGCGCCCGAAGACCGTGCCCGGATCGAGCAGCTCAGCCACGCCCTCCTCAACAAGTTCCTGCACCAGCCGACCGTCGCGCTCAAGGCGGCCGCCGAGGAGGGGCGCGGCTACGGGCTCCTCGAGGCGCTACGCCGCCTGTTCGGCTTATGACGGGGGGGAGGCGCGTCCTCGTCACCGGCGGAGCAGGCTACATCGGGAGTGTCGTCGTGGACCAGCTCCTGGCCCGCGGCCACGATGTTGTGGTGCTCGACGACCTCAGCACGGGGCACCGAGCGGCCATTCCCGCGGGCGCGACCTTCGTGCATGCGGGGATCGGCGATCGCGCTGCTGTGACCGCCCTCTTCGCGCGGCACCCCGTGCAAGCGATCGTGCACCTGGCCGCGTTCGCGCTGGTGGCGGAGTCGGTCGCGAACCCCGAGAAGTACCGGACCAACAACGTCGTGGCCGCGCGGGCGCTGCTCGATGCCGCGGTGGCCGCCGGCGTGCGACACTTCGTCTTCTCGTCGTCGTGTACGGTGTACGGCGTTCCCGCCGCGGTGCCCATTGCCGAAGACGCTCGCGTGGCGCCGATGAGCCCGTATGGCGAGACCAAGCTCGAGTTCGAGCGCGTGCTGCGTGACTATGCCGTCCGCCACCAGGTGTCGTCGGTGAGCTTGCGGTACTTCAACGCTGCCGGGGCGACCGAGCAGCGCGGCGAGGATCACGAACCCGAGAGCCACCTCATTCCCAACGTGCTCGCCGTCGCTCTCGGCAAGCGCGCCGCTGTGGATGTTTTCGGGACCGATTATCCGACGCCTGATGGCACGGCCGTGCGTGACTACATTCACGTGGACGACCTCGCCGATGCGCACCTTCGTGCGCTCGACGTCGCGCCGGACGGCGCGGTCGTGCTGAACCTGGGGACCGGGCAGGGGAGCTCGGTGCGGCAAGTCGTCGAGGCGGTGCGACGCATCACGGGCCACCCGATCCCCGCGAAGGATCAGCCCCGCCGGGCCGGCGACCCGCCTGCCCTGGTCGCGGCGGCGCGGCGCGCGGCCGCCCTGCTCGGCTGGCGGCCGCTGCGATCGAGCCTGGACGAGATTATCGAAAGCGCGTGGCGCTGGCACCGAGCGCACCCGCGCGGGTACAGGACCTGACTCCGTGGAGGCAAGCGTGCTGCTACAGGTAGGACGGGCGGTCCCCACTACGCCGTGGGAGCTGGTGCTCACGTCGAGCCGCGAGACGCAGTT
>JBGPOM010000119.1:0-6066 GCA_041488075.1 Gemmatimonadota bacterium | reverse complement strand
GCCTACTTTCGCAGGTAGGCGTCCGTCTTGTTTAGCCAGTCTTGGCGTGGGGGAGTGAAGACATCCAGGTCGAGGGTGTCTTCCAGCGCGCGCGCCGCGTGCGGGACGTTCGAGGGCAGATGCAGCACCTCGCCGGACCGGACGATCACCTTGCGCCCGCCTTCCTCACCGATGAGGAACTCGAGGGCCCCCTCGAGTATGTAGGTGAACTGCTCGTTCTCGTGGTGGTGCTTCGGCACCACACATCCCTTTTTCAGGTACACGTGCGCCAGCATCGCCCGATCGCCCGTGATGAGGCGGCGGGAGAGCAGGTCGTTGAGCCGTTCCTCGGGATGTCATCCCAGCGGAACTTCGTGGCGTCACGCGCTTCGGGCATTGACCGGGATGTTGATATACCGCCCTAGTCCCGCTTGGCGGTCTGGAAGATGCGCAGGTACTTCCCGTACCCCTCTTCCACCAGCCGCTCGACGGGCACGAACCGCAGCGACGCCGAGTTGATGCAGTAGCGCAGGCCGCTGGGCTTGGGGCCGTCGTCGAACAGGTGGCCGAGGTGGGAGCCGGCGTGGGCCGACCGGACCTCGGTGCGCTCCATGAAGAGCGATCGGTCGGTCTTCTGGGCGATGTTGTCGGGCTCGAGCGGCCGGGTGAAGCTCGGCCACCCCGTACCCGACTCGAACTTGTCCAGCGAGCTGAACAGCGGCTCGCCCGAGACGACGTCCACGTAGATCCCCGCCCGGTGGTTGTCCCAGTACTCGTTGTTGAACGGCCGTTCGGTGGCCGCGTGCTGCGTGACCTCGTACTGCAATGGCGTCAGCGAGCGCCGCAGCTCGGCGTCGCTCGGCTTCGGTGCGTTCATGGCGGCTCCCTCCGCGCGCGTCGTGTCCGCGCCCCAGATCTGCCGCAGAATCCGGTCGCGGCCACAGCCCGTGCGATACAGCCCGTACCGGACGGGATTCTTCTTGTAGTAGTGCTGGTGGTATTCCTCGGCCGGGTAGAACGCCCCTGCCGCTCGGACCTGGGTCGCGATCTGCCGCTGGAACCGGAGCCCAAGATGGCGCTTCGATTCCTCGGCGAGCCGCTGCTGCACGGAGTCGCGATAGAAGATCGCGGATTGGTACTGCGGTCCGTGGTCGCACGCCTGCCCGTTCACCTGGAACGGGTCGATGTTGTGCCAGAAGGCGTCGAGCAGCTTCCCGTAGCCGACTCTGCGCGGGTCGTACACCACCTGCACCGATTCGAGGTGACCGGTGCGGCCGGTCGTCACGTCTTCATACGACGGGCTGACGGTGGGGCCGCCCATGAAGCCCACCGTCACCGCGGCGACGCCGTCCACCTGGTCGAAGGCATGCTCCATCGTCCAGAAGCACCCGCCGGCGAAGGTGGCGGTGTCGAGTGGGGCGCCGCCCAAGGCCAGGGCGAGCAACAGGATGTTCATGACTCCAAGATACCAGCCTTGACCACCCCCGCGACGGGGCCTAGTCTCCCGCCCCATGCTCAGCGCCCAGCTCCCCCTGATCAGCATCCTGCCCTTCGCGGCGCTGCTCATCGCGATCGCGCTGGCCCCGCTCATCGCCCCGCACTGGTGGCACTCGAACCGCAACAAGGCGCTCGTGGCGGCCCTCGTCTCGCTCCCCGTGCTCCTCCAGCTGGGAATCGCGGCAGGCGAGCCGGGACGCGCGGTGCTCGGCGAGAAGGCGCACGAGTACCTCGGGTTCATCGTGGTCATCGGCGCGCTGTTCGTGATCAGCGGGGGCATCCACATCCAGGGATCGCTGTCCGGCACGCCGCTCGTGAACACGGGGATGCTCGGCCTGGGGGCGGTGCTCGCGAACCTCGTGGGGACGACGGGGGCGTCGGTGCTCCTGATCCGCCCGCTACTCCGGGCCAACAGGAGCCGGCGCCGGACGGTGCACATCGTCGTGTTCTTCATCTTCATCGTGGCGAACTGCGGTGGGCTGCTCACGCCCATCGGCGACCCGCCGCTGCTGCTGGGCTTCCTGAAGGGCGTGCCCTTCGAGTGGACGCTGCGGCTGTGGCCGCAATGGCTCACCGCCACGGCGGTCCTGCTCGTCGTCTTCAACCTGTGGGATCAATGGGCGCTGGACCGGGAGGAGCGGGAGCAGCCCGGGTCGCTGCTCGAACAGGTGATGGAGCACGAGCCGCTGCGCGTGCGCGGCATGGTCAGCGTGGTCGCGCTCGGCGGGGTGCTGCTCACGATCATCAGCGCCGGTCAGGCCGCGGCGGCAGGTCGCCCCTGGGCCATCGGCGTGCAGGAGGCGATCATCGCGATGCTCGCCGTCACGGCGTACGTCGCCACGCCCGGCGAAGCCCGTGAGCGCAACGCCTTCACGTTCGGGCCGCTCATCGAAGTGGCGGTGCTGTTCGCCGGGATCTTCGCGACGATGGCGCCCGTGCTCGAGATCCTCAACGCGTGGAGCCAGGGCGCGCGCACGGTCCTCGGGATGAGTTTCGGCGTGTCGCAGCCGTGGCAGTTTTTCTGGACGTCGGGGGCGCTCTCGAGTGTGCTCGACAACGCGCCGACGTATCTCGCCTTCTCGGCGAGCGCGGCCGGGCTCCAGGGCGTGCCGGCGCACGGTCCGTTCATTGGCGCGCTCGCGATCGATCCCGAGGGCGCCCGCATCCTCGCCGCGATCGCTACGGGGTCGGTGTTCATGGGGGCGAATACCTACATCGGGAATGCGCCCAACTTCATGGTCAAAGCCATCGCCGAAGAGAACGGCATCAAGATGCCGTCGTTCTTCGGGTACATGGCGTACAGCTGCGGGATCCTCCTGCCGATCTTCGTCGCAATCACGCTGCTGTTCTTCCGGTCCTGAAGCAGCGCTCCGAGCGCTAGTGGCGCCGGCCTCCACCTCCGCTACTCCGCGATCCGCCGCCCCGCGTCCCACCCGATGGCTGTGAACGTCCGCGCGAACCATTCGACGGCCGCGACACGCTCGGCCCTCGGTTCGAGCCGCCGCGGGGCGACATGCTCGGTCCTCGACTCGAGCCGCCGCGCGGCGACATGCTCGGTCCGCGGCTCGAACCACCACGTGGGGCCATGGCAGGTCCACGCCCGCGAGGCTGAACGCCACGCGGCGTCACGACCCGACCCCGCGGCGTGGCCGCGGGATTCACTGCCCCAACACGACGGCGTGGCCCGATGCCCGTAACGCGCACGCGGTCGCGCGGGGTCACGAAGCGCGAGCCGCCCGCGAAGTTGCGTCCAAACCCACCGAACCGGCTGTAGACGTAGGGTCGGTAGATGTACGGCCGGTAGTAGTACGGCCGACCGAAGGAGTAGGACGAGTACCCAAAGGCCCCGAACCGCGAGCCGCAGCTCCAACCCCAGAAGGCGTCGTAGCAGAAGGGATCGTAGCCCCACCCGTAGTCGCCCGGGTAACCGAAGGAGAGACCAACCCCGAACCGGTACGGATGACCGTATCCGTAGGAGCCGGAGCCGTAGTAGCCAGACCCGTATTGCGACGCGATCTCGCCCCCGACGACATATGTGACGGCGTCGTACTCGAAGTGCGTTTCACCGGCCATGCGGCGCGCGATGTCGAGCAGACCGGCGAGCGGATCGTCCCGCAGCTCGGTGGTGCCGCCACCGAAGGCGCGGTAGTCCCAGTGGTCGTTGCGCACAAAGGCATCGTAGCCGAGCGGGTCGGGGGAGAAGACCGCCACCACCGTGCCCGCGCCGTCGCCGTCGTCGACCAAGAAGGCGTCGCGGTCGGAGCGCCCGCGCAGCTCGAAGCGCCTGCCGCCGCGCACGAAGTCGTCATCCGAAGGATCGAGCGGGAACAGCACCCGGACCCGGCCCTCGGGGTCGGCGTGCAGCACGACGAGGTGGCCGTCCTGGGCCGTCTCGACGTGGACGCGGGCGCGGTCGCCGCGGGTGAACTGCTCGTGATTGAGATCGACGCGAACCGGAGGCTCGGCCTGGAGGGGGCCGACGAGCGACAACAGCAGTGGCAGGATCATGGGGGTCTCCTTCTCTCTTGTTCATACCCCGGTGACGCCGGCGCGGGCAAGGGTACGGACGGGACCGGCTAGAACCTCACGTAATGGCCGATCCAGACGCCGAAGAAGCGCAGGTGCTTGTCCGGCAGGCCGATCTGCGTTCCGGGGCCTCGCGTGGCGTGGTAGCGCAGGCTGACGTCGAGGGCCACCCGTGGGCGCAGATAGTACTCGAGTCCGGCGGCGGCGGTCCAGCCCGGGTGCCAGCCGGTGACGATCTCCCGAACTCCTGGCGCGGTGACCGTGCGTGCATCCCACCCGTACGTGCCCCCTCCCACGCTGGCATACGGCCGGAACAGCGCGTCGGGCGCCCGCACCACCACGTTGGCTGTGAGGGTGTAGACAAAGAGCGAGCCGCCCTGGCCGGCGGTGCGGTTGAACCGCTGGTAGCCACCCATCACCTCGATCGCCCCGAAACGCACCTTGCCCCAGAAGTTCCGCCAGATGGAGATGCCCGTCGAGTTGCCGTACAGCGCCGACAAATCGTGGTCCGGGATGCCGAGGTGCACGCCGGCGAGCGGGGAGCCCATCCCCCGCTCCGCCCATCCTCCGCGAGGCGCGAGCCCGATGCGCTCGAGCTCCCGCCGGCTCATGGCGCCGCGCGTGTCGTGTACGTAGCGCGGGTGCCTGAAGAGGTAGAGGTAGTACCACGGCTGGAGCAGGTCCTCGATGGCGGAGCGGGCGAAACTCAGCTTGCGTACCTGGTAGCCGGGATAGAGCAGCGTCGGGGCGGTGCGGTTCCAGGCGGTATTGTACGGCGCGCCGAACGGCGCGCGGTTCCCGACGTCGATCAGCTTTAGCTCGGAAGCGAGTGACGGCACGGACGGGAACCCCCACCGCGCCGGCAGGAGGAGCCAGGCCCAGCGCCGCAGCACCTCGGGATGGCGCTCGTAGTCGATGCGCGACGGCTCCGGCGTCAGCATGACATCGAACCGCCAGTACGGGATCACCCGGCTCGAGTCCCGGCCGAGCGAGCGAATGCTTTCCGGCGCGCCCATCCCAGCCGCCCCTTCCCACTCCCCAACGTAGGGGTAGTGCCCGTGCGATCCCTCGTTGTGGTCGCCCGCAAAGATCCGGATGGGATAGTCGGTGACGGTGTACATCCGCCCGCCGACGTGCAACACGGGGTGCGTGCTGTCCGCGACTTCGGGCCGGTACTTACCCTGGGGAAGGCTGACGCTCCGGTTGTGGAAGAAGTAGTCGATCCCCGCGATCGCACTGCGGTCCGCGGAGACGATGACGTTAACGTGCTCCCAATCGCCCTCGTGGTTCCCGACCGCGTCGTTGAACGGGTAGAAATACCAGTACTGGATCACAAACCGACCAAGGTGATCCCTGAACGGATGCGCGAACACGGTGGGCCGGGCCCACCGCGCGCTGTCGGGGCCGGTCCGGATCCGCGCGTACTCCTGCCACCATTCCCGGGGGTTGCCGCCCGGGAAGTCGAAATACCAGGTCTCGAGCTGGTCCGGGTCGCTTTCGTATCGCTGGCCGGCGCGAACGAGCCCCCGGAGCGAGTCCAGGGTCAGGTCGCGCAGCGGGATGTCGAGGGAACCGGTGAAGCGGTAGGGCGATGTGCTCACGATGTCGACGCGGAGCGTGTCGGCGTACACGGCCGCGTCGATGGGGAGGAGGCGATAGTGACGGTGCCCGACGCGCACCTGGTCGGCGGGCGGCAACACGATGGTCGGGGCGAAGCGGCGCACGATCTGCTCGAGGTCGGCACGACGAGCTTCCGCGATGCCGTCCCCCAGCACGCTTTCAACCGCCGGCCCCCAGAGCGAGTCGGCCGCGATGGTGCCGCCCACGAGGGGTGGGTGCTGATCGGGGCGGATGAAGTTGATGTAGTCGCCGCGGGGCCCGTGCACGGGCGCACACGCCCCGAGCCCCAGAGCAACGAGGCACACGCCGAGCGCTCGACTGGAACGCGTGGCCAAGGGTTCCAAGTGAGGGCGTGGGACGCGCCGCCGCAAGGACCCTCAGCAGCCGTCTCCCCACATGTCGACCACCTGGACGAACTCGCGCGCCCACTGTGAGAGCTGGGCG
>JBGPOM010000118.1:0-6080 GCA_041488075.1 Gemmatimonadota bacterium | reverse complement strand
TAGACGTCACGGACCCCCGTGGCCACCCGCCCCGCGATCCGGCTCTCCCCGCCGACGCGCGGGAGCTCGCGCACGCGAGGGTCCGTGTGTCGCCCGCCGCGCCGCTGCCCGCCGCCTACGACACCTTCACACGTGCGCTCGATGCGCTCGCCACGGCCGAGCCGCGGGACGCCGACGCCGTCGCAGTGCGCTGGCTCTGGCTGCTGGTCGGGGTCCTCGGCTTCGCGCCCGAGCTGGACGCTTGCGTGCGCGACGGCACCGCGGTCGCCGGCAACGGGGGCGTGGCCTTCAGCACCGCCGAGGGCGGTGTCCTCTGCTCCTCCTGTGCCGGCCCGCAGCCTCCCACCCGCCTGCCCCCGCACGCCTACCGCGACCTCCTTGCCTTGAACGACGCGGGGGCCGAGGTGCCGGCGCTGGACGTCGCGCACGCCGCGGCGCACCGCCGCCTGGTCGCCCGGTTCGTCCGCCATCACATGGGTGAGTCCGGCGCGCTCAGCGCCATGGACTTCTGGGAGCGCCGCGCGTGGGTAACGCCCGCCGCTTCGTAGTCGGCACCGCCGGCCACATCGACCACGGCAAGACCGCGCTGGTGAAGGCCCTCACCGGTGTGGACACCGACCGCTGGGAGGAAGAGAAGCGGCGCGGCATCACGATCGATTTGGGCTTCGCTCCCCTGCCGCTGGGTGGTGACCTGCAGGCGAGCGTCGTGGACGTTCCCGGCCACGAGGGCTTCGTCAAGAACATGCTTGCGGGCGCGACCGGGATCGATGTCGCGCTGCTCGTGATCGCCGCCGACGAGGGCGTCATGCCCCAGACCGAAGAGCACCTCGCCATCGTCGAGCTGCTGGGAGTGCGGCGCGGGGTGCCCGTCCTGACCAAGCGCGATCTGGTAGACGACGAATGGCTGGGGCTCGTCCGCACGGAGGTGGCGGCGCGCCTCAAGGCGAGCCGGGTGCGCTGGGAGCCCCCCATCGCCGTCTCGGCGCTCACGGGGCAGGGGCTCGACGAGCTGCGGGCGGCGCTCGCCGGCCTGGCCGGCGATCTTCCCGAACGACCGGAGGCCGACCTGTTCCGGCTGCCTATCGACCGCGTCTTCGCCGTCGCGGGCGCGGGCACCGTCGTGACCGGCTCCACCTGGAGCGGCACGGTGGCGGTGGGCGACTCCGTGCGGGTGTTGCCGCTCGCTCGCGACGTGCGGGTGCGGTCCATCGAGGTGCACGGTGAGGCGGCTCAGCGCGCGGTCCCCGGGCGCCGCACGGCACTCGCCCTCGTCGGCGTGGACAAGGAAGAACTCGACCGCGGCGACGTCGCGGTCACCGGCCTCGGCTGGGCGGCGACCACGACGCTGGACGTGGCCCTCGAGCTGCTCCCCGGGACTCGGAAAGCGCTCGCCGTGCGTACGCGAATCCGCGTCCACCTCGGCACCGCCCAAGTCCTCGGGCGCGTCGCCCAAGTCCGGTCCATCGCCCCGGGGGACACCGGCCTTGCCCGGTTGCTGCTCGAGCGTCCCCTGGTGGCGCGGGGGGGCGACCGCTTCGTGGTCCGCAGCTTCTCCCCGGTCACCACCATCGGGGGTGGGGTGGTGTTGGATCCGTTCCCCCCCAAGCGGCCGCGCGTATCGGAGCGTGGTCTCTCGGCGCAGCAGACGCCGGGAGAGCGCCTTACCCGGCTCGTGGATGAGGCTGGCCTCAGCGGCCTCGCCGCTCGCGACTTGCCGGTCCGGCTGGGCATCCTCCCGGGTGATGTGAGCAGCGTCATCGACGTCGCGGGAAAGGGCGTGCTACGTTCAGGCGACATCCTCGTCGCGCGCCGCGCGCTGGCGACCGAGGTGGAGCGGCTCGCGGGCCTGGTAGCGGCGCACCACGAGGCGCACCCGCTCGACCCCGGCCTGTCGCTCCAGGCCCTTCGGGCCGCGGTGGCGGCACCCGCGCCAGTGCTGGATCTGCTCGTCGAGCACGGGGTCAAGAAGCAGGCGTTCGAGGTCGTGGGGGCAGTGGTGCGGCGCCCGGGGTGGCAGGCGGCGCTCGCGGTGCGGGCCGGGGACTCCGGTGGCCAGCTCGTCCGGCGGTTGGCTGAGGCCCGTTGGCAGGTGCCGACGGTGGCGGAGTTGCAACACGAATTCGCCGACCTCGCGGTGCCGGCGTTGCTCGCGCACCTTGCCCGGGAGGGCGGTGTAGAACAGGTCGACCAGGAGCGGTACGCGGCCAAACCGGCGCTGGACGAGTTTCGTCGGACTCTTGAGTCGACGCTCCGGGAGCTGGGGCAGGCGACACCGGCACAGCTCCGCGATCGGACCGGCCTGACGCGCAAATACCTGATTCCGCTGCTCGAATGGGCGGATCGGCGCGGGATCACGAAGCGGCAGGGCGACGCGCGGGTTTTGGCGCGCTTGACAGGGGCGACGAACGGTTCCTAGGTTCAGGTGGAATTTGGTGATACCAATCCAAGCGCCCTAACAGCAACTCAAGGAGAGCGGTCTAAACGCATCTTTACGTTCGCCGAGGAGTGGTGGAGATGACGCGGTATGCCTGGGCAGTGCTGGGGCTCGGGCTGGTAGCGGCGGGGGCACATGAGGGCCGGGGGCAGGCGCCGAGCGCCCCCCCGCTGGTCGAGCTCAGACAGAACTACCCGAACCCGTTCAATCCGGCGACCACGATGCCGTTCACGCTGAACGGCGCCTGGTTCGCGAATGGTCACCGGCCGAAGGTATCGCTGAGGATCTACAACGTGCTGGCGCAGCTCGTCGCCGTGCCGATTCTCCAAGGGACCGGCGATGCAATGGACGACATCGAGCTGAGCTGCAGCAGCCCGTCGGGGTGCAGTTTCAGCTGTTACTGGGACGGCAAGGTCCTGAACACGGGCCGCGAAGCCGCCTCGGGCGTGTACATCTATCAGTTGATCGTGGACGGACGGCGCTACACGAAGAAGATGATCGTGATGAAATGACCCCCATCGCATTGGGGGCGTCAGCGTAGGGGCACGGCAATACCGTGCCCCTACTTGTTTGCCAGACCCAACGCCCTCCTCTGCCTTTTCGGCACATTTAGTCGGCACGGAGGTTGCCCTGGGGGAGGGCGCTATGATCCGACCCGAGCGTCTGACCGTCAAGGCCAGCGAAGCCCTTCAGGCAGCCGCCGCGCTCGCCCGCACGCGCGGCAATCCCGTGGTGAACGACGCGCATCTGTTCCACGCCCTGCTCGAGCAGGACGAGGGGATCGTCGTGCCCCTGCTCCAGAAGTCGGGCCTCAACGTCGCCCAGCTGAAGGCCGACACCGAGCGGGAGATCGCCCGCTTCCCCAAGCAGTCGGGCGACGGGAGCGAGCCGACGCTGTCGCGCGAGCTGTCGAGGTTGCTCGACCGCGCCGACGAGGAAGCGAAGTCGCTCGGCGACGCCTACGTGTCCACCGAGCACCTGCTGCTCGCGCTGGCGGAAGAGAAGGGATCGACCGCGCGGCAGCTGCTGTCGGCGGCGGGCGTGGATCGCGCCCAGCTGTTGGCGGCGCTCGAGGGGGTGCGCGGCTCGCACCGCGTGACCGATCAGGAGCCCGAGTCGAAGTACCAGGCGCTGCAGCGTTTCACGCGCGATCTCACCGAGCTCGCCCGCAAGGGCAAGCTCGACCCCGTGATCGGCCGGGACGAGGAAGTACGCCGCGTGATGCAGGTGCTGTCACGCCGCACCAAGAATAATCCCGTGCTGATCGGTGAGCCGGGGGTCGGCAAGACGGCGATCGTCGAGGGGCTGGCCCAGCGCATCGTGAACGGCGACGTCCCCGACTCGCTCAAGCAGAAGCATCTCGTTTCGCTCGACCTGGGCGCGCTGGTCGCGGGCACCAAGTACCGCGGGGAGTTCGAGGAGCGCCTCAAGGCGGTGCTGAAGGAGATCACCGCGGCGGAAGGGAAGTTCATCGTCTTCATCGACGAGCTGCACACCCTCGTCGGCGCGGGTGGGGCGGAAGGGGCGGTGGACGCCTCCAATATGCTGAAGCCGGCGCTGGCACGGGGCGAGCTGCACGTCATTGGCGCGACGACGCTCGACGAGTACCGCAAGTACGTCGAAAAGGACGCCGCGCTGGAGCGGCGCTTCCAGCCGGTATTCGTCGGCGAGCCGTCCGTCGAAGACACGATCGCGATTCTGCGCGGCCTGAAGGAGCGGTACGAGGTGCACCACGGTGTGCGCATCACCGACAACGCGATCGTCGCGGCCGCAACGCTGTCGCACCGCTACATCGCCGACCGGTTCTTGCCCGACAAGGCGATCGATCTGGTGGACGAGGCGGCGGCCCGCCTGCGGATCGCGATCGACTCGTTGCCGCAGGAGATCGACGAAGTCGAGCGTAAGGTCGTGCAGCTCCAGATCGAGCTCGCGGCGCTCGCCAAGGAGAAGGACAAGGCGGCGAAGGAGCGGCGCGCCAAGATCGAGCAGGAGCTGGCGGGGCTGCGCGAGCGGTCCAATGCGATGAAGGCGCAGTGGCAGGCGGAGAAGGAGGCGATCACCGCCCTCCAGGCCAAGAAAGCGGAGCTCGAGCAGCTGCGGGCGGAGGCCGACCAGGCCACGCGCCGCGGCGATCTCCAGAAGGCCGCGGAGATCGGCTACGGCCGCATTCCGGCCGTCGAGAAGGAGATCGCGACGTTCGAAAAGCGGCTCGCCGAGATCCAGAAGAAGGGCAAGTACCTGAAGGAAGAAGTGGACGCCGAGGACATCGCGGAGATCGTGTCGAAGTGGACCGGGATTCCGGTCACGAAGATGCTCGAGTCGGAGCGGGGGCGGCTGACGCGGCTCGAGGAGGAGCTGGGGCGGCGAGTAATCGGCCAACCGGAGGCGCTCGCCGCCGTGTCGAACGCGGTGCGCCGGGCGCGGGCGGGCCTCCAGGACCCGAATCGCCCCACCGGCTCCTTCATCTTCCTCGGGCCGACGGGGGTGGGGAAGACCGAGACGGCGCGGGCCCTCGCCCAATTCCTGTTCGACGACGAGCGCGCGATGGTGCGGCTCGACATGTCGGAATACATGGAGAAGCACGCGGTCGCGCGCATGATCGGAGCGCCCCCGGGCTACATCGGGTACGAGGAGGGCGGCCAGCTCACCGAAGCGATCCGGCGCCGGCCCTACGCCGTCGTGCTGTTCGACGAGATCGAGAAGGCGCATCCCGACGTGTTCAACGTCCTGCTCCAGATCCTGGACGACGGGCGGTTGACCGACTCGCAGGGCCGGACGGTCGATTTCCGCAACGCCGTCCTGATCATGACGTCGAACGTCGGCTCGCAGTACCTGCTGGAAGCGGAGTCGGTCGGCTGGGAGCAGGCCGAGACCAAGGTGATGGAGCTGTTGCGCCAGAGCTTCAAGCCTGAGTTCTTGAACCGCGTGGACGACGTGATCATCTTCCGGCCGCTGTCGCACGAGGACATCGCGAAGATCGTGGACATCCAGATCAAACGGCTCGAGGCGATGTTGCGCGAGCGCAAGCTGACGATTGACATCACGCCGGCGGCGAAGCAGCTGATCGCAGCCGAGGGCTACGACCCGGTGTACGGCGCTCGGCCGCTCAAGCGGGCCATCCAGCGGTTGCTCCAGAACCCGCTCGCCATGGCGGTGCTCGAGGGGAAGTACGCGGAGGGGGACCGCATCACCGTGGACCGCGCGAAGGACGGGAACTCGCTCAGCTTCGAGCGGGTCCATGCCTGAGGCGGGCATAGAGGCGGCGCTGGAGCAGGCTCGGCGCGCGGCGGGTCTCGATGAAGTCCCGGTCGGCGCCGCCGTGGTGCGGGGCGACCGGGTGATCGCGCAGGCGCACAACGAAACCGTGGGCCGGAGCGACCCTACCGCCCATGCCGAGCTGCTCGCGATCCAGCGCGCGCTCGCAGCCCTTGGCACCGACCGCCTGGACGACTGCACCCTCTACGTCACGCTCGAGCCGTGCGCGCAATGCGCCGGCGCGATCGTGCTCGCCAAGGTCGGCAAGCTCGTTTTCGGCGCCTACGACGACAAGGCGGGGATGTGCGGGTCCGTCGGGGATCTGGTCCGGCATCCCCGTCTGAATCACCGTGTGGAAGTGGTGGGGGGGGTGGAGGCGGAGGCGTGCGGG
>JBGPOM010000117.1:0-6093 GCA_041488075.1 Gemmatimonadota bacterium | reverse complement strand
GAGGCCCGCCGGGCCAGCCGCATCGTGCAGAACCTCCTGACCTTCGCGCGCCAGCACAAGGCGGAGAAGGGGCCGGCCGCGATCAACCAGGTACTCGACGACACGCTGGAGCTGCGGGGCTACGAGCTGCGGGTGCGCGGCATCGAAGTGCGCCGCGAATACGATGAGGCCATCCCCGACACGATGGGAGACGCCCACCAGCTGCAGCAGGTGTTCCTGAACCTCATCACCAACGCCGAGCAGGCGATGGAGCGCGCCGAGGGCCGCCACCACCACCTGACCGTCCGCACGCGGCGCGCCGGCGAGGCCATCCGCATCGAGGTCGAAGACACGGGTAGCGGCGTCCCGCCGAACCTGCTGGAGCGGGTTTTCAATCCCTTCTTCACGACCAAGCCGACGGGGTATGGGACTGGGCTCGGCCTCTCCATTTCGCTCGGGATCGTGCGCGAGCACGAGGGCCGCATCTGGGCCGAAAACGCCGCGCACGGCGGCGCCCGCTTCGTGGTCGAGCTGCCCATCATTGCCCCGCGCGCCTCCGGCGAATTCCCCGCCGCGCTCGCCGCCCATCCCGTGGGCGACAGCCTGCACATCCTGGTCGTGGACGACGAGGCGTCGGTCCGGGTGGCGTTGCAGCGCTACCTCGCGGGCCGGGGCCACGACGTGGAGACGACCGCCAGCGGGCAGGACGCCCTCGGCCTGCTCCGGACCGGGGAATACGACGCCATCATCGTGGACATGCGCATGCCGGACCTCAACGGCGAGCAGCTGTTCGAGCAGCTACGCGCCGCCGATCGCGAGCACGCCGAGCGGGTGATCTTCACCACCGGCGACCTCGTAAACGAGCAGATGCGGCGCTTCCTCGACGGGTCGGGCCGGCCGTGCATCCCCAAGCCGTTCGAGTTCTCCTCGTTCGATCAGGTATTGCCCGCGGCGCGCCGGCGCGCCTAGTAGCGGCGCAGCAATGCTGCGCCCCTACACGCCCACACAACCATCAACCCTCTTCCCCAACCCATGCGCCCGTCACTGCTCTTCCTCACCCTCCTGACCTCCCCACTCGCGGGGCAAGGTTTCGATTTCTACGCCCGCGGCCCGTACCGGCCGGCGGTGCCCCGCCCCGAGGCGATCACCGGGTACGCGGCAGGCGAGCAGCACACGATGTACGCCGTCATGGAGGACTACGTCGACACGCTCGTCGCCACGGCGGGCGACCGCGTGCGAGTGGAGCGCTGGGGGGAGACGACGGAGCACCGGCCCATCCGGGCGCTGATCATCTCCGATCCGGCGAACCTCGCCCGGCTCGACCAGATCCGCGCCGACCTGGCGGAGCTCGCCGATCCGCGGCGCACCTCACCCGCCCGGGCGGCAGAGATCGCCGCGAAGGACCCCGCGGTCGCCCTGTTCCAGTACTCGGTCCACGGCGATGAGCCCGCGGGCTTCGAAGCCGCGATGCAGGTGGCCTATCAGCTCCTCGCCTCGGACGAGCCGCAAACGCTCGAGCTGCTCAAGTCCGTAGTGCTGGTGCTGAACCCTTCGGCCAACCCCGACGGCCACGAGCGGTTCGCCGCCTGGTACAACTCGGTGGCCGTCGGCGCCGACCACCCTCTCGCCGTCGAGCAGAATGAGCCGTGGGGCATCACGGGCCGGTACAACCATTTCCGGTTCGACATGAACCGGGACCTCGTGGCCCAGAGCCAGCCGGAGGTGCGCGCCATGATGGACGGCGCGTTGCGCTGGCGCCCGCAGGTGTACGTGGACCACCACTCGACGACGCCCACCTACTTCTTTCCTCCGGTGGCGCAGGCGGTCAACCTGAACCTGCCGGCCCAGACGACCAAGTGGTTCGACACCTACGGCCGGGGCAACGCGGCAGCGTTCGACCGCTATGGCTGGCAGTACTTCGTGCGGGGCGTCTTCGACTTCTTCTACGTCGGCTACTGGGACGAGTGGGCCACCTTCCAGGGCGCCACCGGGATGACCTACGAGACGGACGGCGGCCCGGAGTTCAACAAGCGCCGCGACGACGGCACGATCACGACGTTCCGCGACGGCATCGCGCACCACTTCGTCGCGTCGCTCGCGACGCTCGAGACCACCGCTCAGAACCGCCGGAACCGCCTGCTCGACTACTACGAGTTCCGCCGCTCGGCGCTCACCGAAGCCACGACCGACCGGATGAAACGGATCGTGATCGTCCCGGGCAGCGATCCCGGCATGGCCGCGCACGTCATCGGCCTGTTGCTGCGAAACGGCGTCGAGGTCACGCGGCTGCGCCAGCCCGGCTCCTCGCGCACCGCGCACGGCTACCTCGGAGGGGGGGCCGCGGCTCCGCGCACCTTCCCGACCGGGAGCTACGTGGTCGACCTGAACCAGCCCCAGCGGCGCATCGCCAAGGGGCTGCTCGAGCCCGACCCGGGAATGCAGGCGGGCTTCGTCGAGCGGGAGCGGGCCAAGTTTCAGCGCAACCGACGCCGCGGCGAGGACGCCGACAAGGAGGAATACGGGTTCTACGACATCACCGCGTGGTCGCTCCCGCTGACTTTCAACCTCGAGGCGTACTGGACGGAGGACGCCGCGCCTGGACCGGGAGAGGCGGTGACCGACACGCTGCTCGCGGCGCCGCCCGCGCCCGCGCGGGCCGCGACGGCCTATGTCTTCCCGAACGACAACTTCGGCGCCGCGCGGCTTGCGCTGGCGCTCGAGGCCGAAGGTTTCAAGCTGGCGATTGCGACGCAACCGCTGCGGGCCGACGGGCGCACCTACCCGCGCGGCACCTTCGTGGCGCGCGTGCAGCGCAGCTCCGCGGCCCTGCACGACCGCGTCGCCGCCCTGGCGCCGGCGCTGGGGGTCGCGGTGACGCCGGTCCAGAGCGCCTTCGCCGATACCGGCGACGTGGGGGTCGGCTCGGACGCCGTGGCCGCGCTGCTCGCCCCCCGCATCCTGGTGGCGGCGGGCGACGGCGTGTCGGAAACGAGCTACGGCTGGCTGTGGCAGTTCCTGGCGCGCGAGCTTGCTGCTCCCTTCACCCCCGTGCCGCTGCGGGCGCTGTCGGCGATGGACGACATGCACGCATACAACGTCCTCATCATCCCCGACGGAAGCGCGGGGCGGATGCGGCGCGAGCTGGGGGAGGACGGCGTCGAGAAGCTCAAGGCGTGGGTAAAGTCGGGCGGCGTGTTGATCGGGTTCGGCGGCGGCGGGGGGCTGGCCGCGCTCAAGGACGTGGGCCTGTCGACCGTGGCAGCGGTCGGGGCGGACACCGGGGCCAAAGCGGACACGGCGGCACCGGGTACGGTGCCGCCGTTCGTCTCCTCCACCGCGCCCCCGGCAGGGCGGCCCGAATGGCTACCGGGCTCGATCTTCCGCGCCACCCTGGACTCCACGCACTGGCTGACCCTCGGCTACTCCGCCGCCCGCCTGCCCGTCTTCCTGGACGGCGACACCTTCTGGAAGCCGTCGGCGGGGGGCGCGAATCCGGTCGTGTTCACCGGCGACTCCCTCACCCTCTCGGGCTTCACGTGGCCCGGCAACACCGAGCGGCTGCTCAAGGGCACCGCCTGGGCGGCGGTCGAGAACCAGGGCAGCGGCCGCGTGGTGCTGTTCCTGGGCGATCCGCTGTTCCGCGGCTTCTGGCGCGGGACGGCGCGGCTCGTCACCAACGCCATCCTGATCGGGCCCAACCGCTAGATCGCGCGGGCCGAGCGCAGTGCCGTCTTGAACCGGAAGCGAGGCGCGGTCCGCAGCTTGTAGCCGCTGGGCTCTTCGCCCCGGGGCCGGCGCACGCGCTCGAAGACGCGGTTCTCCCGGCCTTCCGAGTCCGGCACCTTCCACGAGAGCGTGGTGCGCTTCTGTTTGCGCAGCACATCGATCGCCACGGTTTCGCCCGGCTCGTAGGACCGCAGGATCCGCATCGCGTGCATCGGCGAGGTCGGCTTGCGGCCCCCGATCGCAAGGATCACGTCTCCCCCCTTGAGCGGCAGCGTCGAATCTTCCGACGCCCGCACGACCAGCACGCCCTCGCGCGTCCCGAAGTAGTCGCCCAGGTCGGGGTTCAGACTGACGAGCTCGATCCCGCCCCACGCGTCGCCCATCGTCCAGGAGAATCCGCCCGGGCCCATCTGCATCCGCGGCAACTCCAGCATGCGGGGCATGTCAGGCATGTCGGGCATCTCGCCCATCTCGGGCATCTCGACGCGGGTCATGGCGTCGCCACCCAGGTCCTCGGCCACGAGCGTCGCCTTGCGGGTCTCGCTGCCGCGCCGGTATTCGACCTGAACGCTGTCGCCGGGATCGAGCGCGCGCGCCAGGTCGATCAGTTTCATGCCGGGGCCCGACTCCTCGTCATCCTCGGACTGGACGCCGCCGAGCGCCGTGCCGTTGAAGCGCGTGATGATATCGCCGGCCTTGAGACCCGCCTTGTCCGCGGGCCCGCTGGGCGTCACCGCCTCGATGCGGGCGCCGAGCTTGTCGTCGGCCGCGTCGGGGTCGGTCTTGACGACCACGCCGATGCGGCCGCGGTTGTTGCTGAACGCGAACACGCTGAACGGGCCGGTCTCGATCCGCGTTCGCGCCCGCGCGCGCGGCGCGGGCCGGGGCCGCGGCGTTTCCTGCGCGGCGGCGGTGAGCGGCCCGACGGTGAGCGCGGCGAGCGCCGCGACGATCCAGGTGCGAGTCATGGTGTGTCCTTCCGGGCCTGTTACAGGCCCACGTAGCGAGCGCGGGTGACGCGCACGTTCACCAGCTGGCGCATCAAGTCCACCCGCTGCTGCCAAAGTTTCACGAGTTCGGCGTCCCGCGCCTGGGGCTTCGCTCCACCCCCGCCCGCCAGGTCGCCATCGATGACGGCAATCCGATCTTCCAGGTCCGCCACGCGGGCGGCGGTGCGACCGCTCAGCACGCGGCCGTCTACATCGTAGCGCTCCAGCTGATCCTCGAGCGTGGCCGACTGCTGCTTGGCCTGGGAAAGCTCCGCGTGGAGCGTCCCGTTCTGCCCGAACCACGGCACGAGCAGCAGGCCGGCGACCGCCGCGGCGGCGGCGAGACTCCACACGCCCCACGTCCGGCGGCGGCGCACCCGCTGCGTGCGCGCGGCATCCCGCACGACCGACCAGCGGTCGCGCGGGGGCCGCAACGCGGGGAGCGCCTTGAGCTGCGCCACGCGCTGGTACAGTCCGTCGAGCTCCGCGCGGCAGGGGGCGCAATCCTCCACGTGCCGGCGCGCCCAGACCGACGCCTCGCCCGCCTGCAGCGCCAACAGATCGTCCATCGTGCAATGCATCATCATGCGCGTGCTCCTTCGCCTCCCGCTCCCCCAAGCATCCGCCGCAAGCGCGCGTGAGCGCGCGCCAGCTGGGACTTGGAAAAACTCACCGACTTTCCCATCAGCTCCCCGATCTCCTCGTGCGTATAACCTTCGACGTCGTGGAGCCAGACGACCGCGCGCGACGTGTCCGTCAGATGCTCGAACGCCCGCTCAAGGTCGATGTTCGCCCCGACGTGCATGCCTGTTTTTCCATGTTCCTCGCCCAGGGGCTCCGTCGCTCGAAGCTGGTCTCGGCGGATTCGCATAAGAGCCTTGGTCGCCGCGATCCGCCGGATCCACCCCCACAGGTACCCTTCGCCGCGGTAGTGACGGATGCTCTTCACCACTTCCAGGAAGGTCTCCTGCAGCACATCCTCGGCGTCCTCGGGGCTCCGCAGCATGCGGCGCGCCAGGTTGTAGACGGGCGTCTCGAACGCGCGGAACAGCGCCTCGAGGGCTGCTTCATCTCCGGCTTGCGCACGGGCGACGAGGACGTCCGGAACGGCCAGGGCCACGGTCATTGTCCGAAAGTTAGATGCCTCAGGGAGCTGCGGCGTCGCACGGAGCACGGAGCAGGGCGCATATGCTTCGTGCGCCGTACTCCGTAATGCGTTGGCATCTAGGAACTTGCCATTGCTGGCCATATCTTCTCCCCATGGCCGACGCCGAGCTCCACAACTGGCTCCATCACTGGCAGGACGAGGGGGACGCCGCGTTCCTCTACGCCGTGCTGGCGGCAGAGGAGCCGGACGGCAAGAAACGCGAGATCTACGAGAAGCTGGCGGGCGTCGAAG
>JBGPOM010000116.1:0-6155 GCA_041488075.1 Gemmatimonadota bacterium | reverse complement strand
GGAAGTTCTTCGACGGGCTGGCGGCGGCGGGGAAAGCGGCGGTCGAGGAAGCGAAGAAGCCTGTTGAGGAATCCAAGCCCCCCCAGTAACTTTCGCCATGGGAACCTTCCGGACCGACGTCGCCCTCACCTTTGACGACGTCCTGCTCGTGCCCCGCCATTCGACGGTGCATCCCCGTCACGTCACCGTCACCAGCCGCTTCACCCGCTCGATCTCGCTCAACATCCCGCTCGTCTCCGCTGCGATGGACACCGTGACGGAAGCCGACATGGCCATGGCGATGGCGCGCGAGGGCGGCATTGGCGTCCTCCACAAGAACATGCCGATCGACCGCCAGGCGTCGGAGGTGGACCGGGTCAAGCGCAGCGAGTCGGGGATGATCCTGAACCCGATCACCCTCGGCCCCGACCGGCCGCTGCGGGAAGCGCATCAGCTGATGGCGCGGTTCAAGATCTCGGGCGTCCCGATCGTGGACGGCGCCGGCAAGCTGATCGGCATCATCACGAACCGCGATCTGCAATTCGAGCGCGAGCTCGACCGGCCGATCCGCGACGCGATGACCAAGGAGCGGCTCGTCACCGCCCCCGTGGGCACGAACCTCGACGAAGCCGAGCGGATCCTCGCCAAGCACCGCATCGAGAAGCTCCCCGTCGTGGACGCGCAGGGGGTGCTCAAGGGCTTGATCACGATCAAGGACATCTTCAAGCGGCGCCAGCACCCCAACGCCAACAAGGACCAGCACGGCCGGCTGCGGGTCGCCGCGGCGGTGGGTGGCACGCCCGACGCGAAGCCGCGCGCCGCGGCGCTCGTTGCCGCCGGGTGCGACGTGCTCGTCGTGGACTCGGCGCACGGCCACTCGCAGGGCGTGCTCGACACGGTGGCGCTGTTGCGCGAGGCGTTCCCCGACACGCAGCTCGTCGCCGGGAACGTCGCGACGACCGCCGGCGCCAAGGCGCTGGTCGAGCGCGGCGTCGATGCGGTGAAGGTCGGGGTCGGCCCCGGGTCGATCTGCACGACGCGCGTCGTCACCGGCATCGGGGTTCCCCAGGTCACGGCGATCGTGGATGCGGTCCGCGGGGCGGGGGACATTCCCGTGATCGCGGACGGCGGGATCAAGTACTCGGGCGACCTGGTGAAGGCGCTCGCCGCCGGCGCCGAGAGCGTCATGATGGGCTCGATGCTCGCCGGCACCGAGGAGAGCCCGGGGGAGTCGTTCCTGCTCGAGGGGCGGCGCTTCAAGGTGATCCGCGGGATGGGGAGCCTCTCCGCCATGGAGGACGGCTCGGCCGACCGCTACTTCCAGGAGGACGAGCTCTCGGCCCAGAAGCTCGTGCCCGAGGGGATCGAGGGGCGCGTGCCGTTCCGGGGCCCCGTCGCCGACGTGATCTTCCAGATGGTGGGCGGGCTGCGCAGCGGGATGGGCTACTGCGGCGTGTGCGACATCGCGGCGTTGCGCGCGGAGACCGAGTTCATCCGCATCACCACGGCGGGGCTGCGGGAATCCCATCCGCACGACGTCGTGATCACGCGCGAGGCGCCGAACTACTCCATCTGAGCTTGACACTCCCCGGGCCGAGGTCTACTGTAGCGCCCGTCATTCCTACGTTTCGTCGGTTTCACTGACCCGTGAGGAGCGCATGGATCTTTTCCGACGGAAGAGCGTCACCGACCTGCAGACCGAGGCGCTGACGGACCACAGCCTCAAGCGGGCGCTGGGCGCGCTGAACCTGACGATGCTCGGCATCGGCGCGATCATCGGGACCGGCATCTTCGTGCTCACCGGCACCGTCGCCGCCCTGAACTCCGGTCCGGCGGTCGTCCTCTCGTTCATCCTCGCCGGGGTCGCGTCCATCTTCGCGGCGCTGTGCTACTCCGAGTTCGCGTCCCTCGTGCCCATGGCGGGCAGCGCCTACACGTACGGGTACGCGACGCTGGGCGAGCTGATCGCCTGGATCATCGGGTGGGACCTGGTGCTCGAGTACGCCCTGGGCGCCGTCACCGTGGCGATCGGCTGGTCGGGGTACGTCGTGTCGTTCCTCCACGACGTCGGCATCAACGTGCCGTGCGCGCTCTCGGCCGCCCGCGGTGTGACGGTGCAGTGCGCCGACGGGACCACCGCCACCGCGATCTTCAATCTGCCCGCGGTGATCATCATCGGCCTCGTCACGACGCTGCTCGTCATCGGCATCAAGGAATCGGCGAACTTCAACAACGCCATCGTGTTCGTGAAGGTCGCCGTGGTCCTGCTGTTCATCGTGTTCGCGGCCCACGCCGTCAACCCGGCCAACTGGCATCCGTTCATTCCGCCGCAGACGATCAAGGACGGCGTCGCCGCCCCCGGCGAGTTCGGTTGGAGCGGGGTGTTCACGGGCGCCGCCATTGTCTTCTTCGCGTATATCGGATTCGACGCCGTCAGCACGGCCGCGCAGGAGGCCAAGAACCCACAGAAGGACATGCCGATCGGCATCATCGGATCGCTGCTCATCTGCACCGTGCTGTACATCGTGGTGTCGGCGATCGCGACCGGCGTGATGAGCTACAAGGAACTGAATGTCCCCGACCCGATCGCCGTCGTGGCGGACCGCGCCGGCCTCGGCTGGATGGCCACGCTGATCAAGCTCGGCGCGATCGCCGGATTGTCGTCGGTGATCCTGGTGATGCTCCTGGGCCAATCCCGCGTGTTCTACTCGATGTCGCGTGACGGCCTCCTCCCGCCGTTCATCAACAAGGTGCATCCCCGGTTCCAGACGCCGTACCTCACCTCGATCGTCACGGGCGTCGTCGTCGCCTTCTTCTCCGCGATCCTGCCGATCCGTGACGCCGCCAGCCTCGTCTCCATCGGCACGCTGCTGGCGTTCGTGATCGTGTCGGTCGGCATCCTCGTGCTGCGGGTGCGCGAGCCGAACCTGCCGCGCGTGTTCAAGACGCCCTGGGTCTGGTTCGTGGCGCCGGCCGGGGCGTTCTCGGCCCTGTACCTGATGCGGTCACTGCCTCCCGTCACGTGGGAGCGGCTGATCATCTGGTTCGTGATCGGCATGGTCATCTACTTCGCGTACGGGGTGCGGAAGTCGAACCTCGCGCGTAAGGTCTAACCCTCGTCTGACGTCCGGCCGGCCCCCCGCGGGAAGCCGGCCGGCGTATTTTGGACGGATGCGCACGCGCTGGCTCAAGTTCTTCGGGTTGTGGACGGTGCTCGGGGTCGTCTCGAGCGCGCAGCTCTACTTTGCGCAGCACCGGCTCGCGACCGATCCGTACACCTGGCCACAGGCACTCCTCGCGGGCCTCCCACCCTGGTATCTCTGGGGGCTGCTCTCGCTCGTCGTCGTGTGGCTCGCCCGCCGCTTCCAGGTGGACCGCGCGAGCTTCGGCCGGCACTTCTTCATTCACCTCGGCGCGAGCCTCGATCTCGCGCTGCTGCACCTCGTCCTCACGGTGGGGATCCAGGATCTGCTGCACGCGATGGCGGGACGCCCGTACCCCTTCGCTCAGAAGCTGGTGGACGACTTCACGCTGTACTATCACTGGGACGTTGTCGTCTATTGGGCGATCCTCGGCATTGTCCACGCGCTCGATTACCATCGCGAGCTGGAGCAGCACCGCGCGCACGCGGCCAAGCGCGCGGCTCGGCGGCCGGCCGAGCGCCTGCTGGTCGCGGACGACGGGCGCAGCCTCTTCGTGCGCACGGCGGACGTGGAGTGGATCGAGGCGGCGCGCAACTACGTGCGGCTGCACGCCGGGGCGCGCAGCTACGTGGTGCGCACGACCCTCGCGGCGCTCGAGGAGCAGCTCGACCGGGAGCGGTTCCGCCGCACCGGCCGCTCCGCGCTCGTCAACGTAGACCGCGTGCGCGAGGTGCAGCCGTGGTTCCATGGTGATGCGATCGTGATCTTGGAGAGCGGCGCTCGCGTCACCCTGTCGCGGCGCTACCGCTCCAACCTGCTCGACACACCCGTCCCCTAGGCCCGCTCGCCCTCCGTCGAATCCCGCTCGTCCCCGCGCCCGCGCGCCGGGGCGACGCGCGGCCAGATTGGTCCGATGAACCTGCTTGCCACCAAGTCCATCGCCGCGCTCCGTGCCGAAGCCGACGCGGTGACGGAACGGTCCCTCAAGCGCACCCTCGGCCCATGGCACCTCACCGCGCTCGGCGTCGGCGCCGTGATCGGGGCGGGGATCTTCGTGCTGACCGGGCAGGCCGCCGCCCTCCATGCGGGGCCGGCCGTGCCGATCTCGATGGCCCTCGTCGGCATCGCCTGCACCTTCGCGGCGCTGTGTTACGCCGAGATGGCGAGCGCGGTCCCCGTCGCCGGCAGTGCCTACACCTACGTCTATGCCACGATGGGCGAGCTGGTGGCCTGGATCGTCGGTTGGGACCTGGTGCTCGAGTATGCGGCTGGTGCCGCCGGGGTCGGAGTGGGCTGGTCCGGACACCTCGTCTCCCTGCTCGGACTGCTCGGCGTTCACCTCCCGCCCGCGCTGGCGGAGTCGCCGACGCTGTGGTGCACGGCCGCCCAGATCGGCACGATGGCCGCGCCCGGGTGCGCGCACCCGGGACTGAATTTCACCGGCGCCATCGTCAACCTGCCTGCCGTGTTCATCGTCGCGCTGATGTCGACGGTCCTGGTGGTCGGGATCCGCGAATCGGCGCGCGTGAACAACATCATCGTGGTCTTGAAAGTCGCGATCGTCTTGCTGGTGGTGGTCGTGGGCCTGTCGCACATCACCCCGGCCAACTGGAAGCCATTCATCCCGCCCAACACCGGCGAATGGGGGACCTACGGCTGGTCGGGCGTGTTGCGTGGCGCGGGACTCGTGTTTTTCGCCTACATCGGCTTCGATGCCGTCTCCACCACGGCGCAGGAAGCGAGGAACCCGCAGAAGGACATGCCCGTCGGGATCCTGGGATCGCTCGCCATCTGCACGGTCCTCTATATGGTCGTGTCGGCGGTGCTCACCGGGATGGTGCCCTACACCGACTTGAACCTGCCGGCCCCGATGGCCTACGCCATGCAAGCGGTCGGCGCCCCCTGGGGAGTCCGGGTCGCGATCGACGTCGGCGCCGTGTTGGGATTGGGCTCGGTGATCCTGGTGATGCTGCTCGGGCAGTCGCGCGTGTTCTTCTCGATGTCGCGCGATGGCCTGCTCGGCCGCTGGGCCGGCAAGGTGCACCCCAGGCTGCGCACCCCCTACCTCTCGACCATCTACACGGGAGTCGCGGTAGGGCTCGCCACCGGGCTGCTGCCGCTGCAGCTCCTGGGTCAGCTCGTGAACATCGGCACCCTGCTGGCGTTCGTCCTGGTGTGTGGCGGCGTGTGGATTCTGCGCCACAAGCGCCCGGACTTGGACCGGCCGTTCAAGACGCCGTTCGTGCCGTTCGTACCGATCATGGGCATGCTCTCCTGTTTCGGATTGATGTTGACGCTCCCAGCCGATACCTGGATCCGGCTCGTGGTGTGGCTGATCATCGGGTTCGCGATCTACTTCGGGTACAGCCGCCGGCACTCGGTGCTCCAAAAGGAACTCGCCCGGAGGCCCTGAGCCCCGTTATCATTCGGGGCGATGCCCACCAACGGCGTTTCCGTCCCTCCCGAGCGCGCCCGCGCTGCCCAGGAGATCGCCGCCGTCCTGATTCCCGGGCGGCGCGTCGTGCTCACCACCCACGTCAACGCCGACGGGGACGGCGTGGGGAGCGAGATCGGGCTGTGGCACCTGCTGCGCGCGCGCGGCGTCACCGCCACGATCGCGAACCCCACCGGCATCCCCGAGCGGTTCGATTTTCTAGTCCCCGACGGCGCCGACGCATCGGACCGCGCGGTGCGGGAGATCGAGCGGGCCGACGTGATCGTCGTGCTCGACATCGGCGACCTGGGGCGGCTCGGCGACCTGGGCAACGCCGTGCGCCAGCGCGGCGCGCCCACCGCCTGCATCGATCACCACGTCAGCCCCGGCTCGCTCCCCGCCGGCCCCCGGCTCATCGCCCCCGAGGCCACCGCCACCGCCGAGCTGGTGTTCGATCTGGCGAGCGCGCTCGGCTGGCCGCTCACGCCCGAGAGCGCGCGGGCGCTGTACGTCGGCATCCTCACCGACACCGGCGGCTTCCGGTTCTCCAACACGTCGGCGCGCGCCTTGCGCGTCGCGGCGGCGCTGCTCGAGCGGGG
>JBGPOM010000115.1:0-6197 GCA_041488075.1 Gemmatimonadota bacterium | reverse complement strand
CCGGACGTTCGCGCCCGAATCGCTTTCCCGCGTGCACGGCGACCATCACGCGCTGTGGTTCGACCCGCGGGACGCGGGGCACCGCATCCTGGGCACCGACGGCGGCGCGTACGTCACATTCGACGGCGGCAAGGCCTGGTGGCACATGCCGATCCCGATCGGGCAGTTCTACACCGTGATCGTGGACAGCTCGCTCGTGCCCTACCAGATCTGCGGCGGGCTGCAGGACAACGGGGTGTGGTGCGGGCCGAGCGCCACGCGCGACGCGATCGGCGTCACCGACGCCGACTGGTATCCCGTGAACGGCGGGGACGGGATGTGGGTGCAGATCCCGCCCAACGATCCGTGGACCGTCTACTCGGGCTCGCAGTTCGGGGTCGCGTCGGCGCTCGACCTGCGCAGCTGGAAGCGGGACGACATCCAGCCCGCCGCGCTCGACGCGGGGACCGAAAGCGGGTACGACTTCACCTGGGACTGGACCGCGCCCATCCTGATCTCCGCCTTCGACTCGACGACGGTGTACCTGGGGGCGAACCGGCTGTTCCGGCTGCGCCAGCACGGCCGGGACTACGAGACGCTGGGCCCGGACATGACGCGCACGCCGCGCCAGAGCCCCGCGCCCGAGGCGGGGCATACGAGCTACCACGCGATCTTCTCGATCGCCGAGAGCCCCAAGACGGCGGCGGTGCTGTGGACCGGGACGGACGACGGCTTCATCTGGGTATCGCGCGACACGGGCCGCACCTGGACCAACGTGACGGCCAACTTCCCCCGTGGCGCGGCGACCACCTGCTGGGTGTCCACCATCGCCGCGTCCTACCACGCCGAGGGCACGGCGTGGGTGACCTATGATTGCCACTTCCGCGACGACTACCGGCCGCACGTGTGGCGTACCACCGACTACGGCCGCACCTGGACCGAGCTGGTGACCGGCCTCCCCGCCGACCGCGGCAGCGTCACCGTGTTCGAGAGCCCTCGCAACCCGCGCGTGCTGTGGGTCGGGACGTCGGACGGCGTGTACGTCACCGTGGACGGAGGCCAGCGCTGGCGACGCTTCGGGAAGAGCTTCCCGCACGTCATGGTCGAGCGCATGGCGATGTCGTTCCGGCAGCGGGAGCTCGTCGTCTCGACGCACGGCCGCGGGCTCTACGTGGTGGGCGTGGGGCCGGTGGAGGAATTCAGCGACTCAGTGCTGACCGATTCGATTCATCTCTTCGAGGTGGCGCCCGCCTACCAGTATCGCGAGCGGCGCACGCACCCCTCGTTCGGCAGTTACCCGTTCGTTGCGCCGAATCCGCCGCGCGGGGCGGCGATTGCCTACTACCTGAAGGACGTGCAGCCCGAAGGCGTGAAGCTCGTGATCACGACCGCCGCGGGCGACACGGTACGCACCCTGACGGGCCCCGGCTTCCCGGGCCTGCAACGGGTTACGTGGGACATGAACCGCGACCGGCCGCGCCCTCGCGGCCTGGGCGACCCGACGTCGGCCGAGGAGCTGCGTCTCGCGCTGCCGGGGGAGTACGTCGTCCGCCTCACCCTCGGCAAGCGCAAACTCCAGCAGCGCATCGTGGTGACGGAGCTGCCGCCCGACCGGCTGGGGAGGATTCGATAGGGGTGAATCACCTCCTCGTGGCCCCGCCCCAGTCCCGGGCGCTGCTCGTGCTGGCCCATGGGGCGGGAGCGGGAATGCGACATCCGTTCCTCGAGAAGATGGCTGAGGCGCTCGGCGAACGGGGAATCGCGACGTACCGCTACGAGTTCCTCTATATGGAGAGGCGCCAGGGGCGGCCCGACCCGCCGGCGGTGGCCGAGGCGCGGGTGCGGGAGGCGGTGCTGGACGCGGCTCGTGCGGCGCCCGGCCTGCCGCTCTTTGCGAGCGGCAAGTCGTTCGGCGGCCGGATGACGTCGCGGGCGCAGGCGAGCGAACCACTGCTGGGGGTGCGCGGCCTCGTGTTCCTCGGATTCCCGCTGCACCCGCCGGGTCGCCCCGGCACGAGTCGCGCCGAGCACTTGGACGCCGTGCAGGTTCCGATGCTGTTCCTGCAAGGCACGCGCGACGAGTTCGCAGGGCTCGATCTGCTGCGGCCAATCGTGCAGCGGCTCGGCAACCGCGCGACGCTGCACCTGATCGAGGGCGGCGACCATTCGTTCAAGGTGCTGAAGCGCACCGGCCGCACCGAGACGGACGTGCTGAACGAGCTTGCCGATACGATTGCCTCGTGGGTCGCGCCGTGGGTCGCGAACCCCGGGGCCACCATGTCCTTTAGGGTGCCCCGGGGTTAACAGATGCCCAACCACTGGCTGGTGAAGACGGAGCCGAGCACCTACAGCTTCGCCGAACTGCAACGCGAGGGGACCTCGACCTGGGACGGCGTGAAGAACCCTCTCGCGCTGAAGCA
The DNA here is from genome assembly GCA_041488075.1 of Gemmatimonadota bacterium. Lineage (GTDB taxonomy): Bacteria > Gemmatimonadota > Gemmatimonadetes > Gemmatimonadales > GWC2-71-9 > 20CM-2-65-7. The sequence continues at coordinate 3,798 of JBGPOM010000115.1, read as the reverse complement.
CCTGCGCGCCATGCAGCCGGGGGACGACGTGCTGGTGTACCACACCGGCAACGAGAAGGCGGTCGTGGGCATCGCGACCGTCGTGAGCGCTGGAGATCCCCCGAAGCTCAAGGCGACGCGGCCCCTAGCGCGTCCCGTCACGCTTGCCGAGGTGAAGGCCGATAAGGCGTTCGCCGACCTGGCGCTCGTCCGGATCGGCCGGCTGTCGGTGATGCCGGTGGGGGCCGCGCACTTTCGCAAGATCCTGACGCTCGCGGACGAAACCTCCCCCCGGCGCCCGCGGTAAGGGTAACCGACCCCTTTCAGGAGTACCGATGCGTTTCTCCGTCGTCTTCGCGTTCGCGGCCCTGCTCGTCCCTGCCGCCGCGCCGGCCCAATCCGCGGCCGACTCCGCCGGCATCAAGGCAGCGGCACTCGACTACATCGAAGGCTACTACCAGGGCGACGCCGAGCGCATGGAGCGGGCGCTCCATCCGGAGCTCGCCAAGCGGATCGTCCGCACGAATCCACAGGGCCGCAGCTCGCTGGGTCAGATGAGCGCGATGACGCTGGTGCAGATCACCCGCGCCGGCGGCGGGCGGGACATCCCGCCCGCGCAGCAACAGCGGGACGTCACGATCCTCGACATCTACCAGAACGCCGCGAGTGTGAAGATCGTCGCGGCGACGTGGATCGATTACCTGCACGTGGCCAAGTGGAACGGTCGCTGGGTGATCGTGAACGTCCTGTGGGAGCTGAAGCCAGAGCAACCACGCTGACCTTACCGTCCGTGCGAGGCGGGATATAATAGCGACTCACTTCGATTCGGAGTGTCGCCGTCCATGTCCCGTTTCAGCGCCCTCGCGGCGTGCGCCGTCACGCTCGCGACGCCCACCCTGGCCCAGTCGCCCGCCCCCGTTCGCTTCGACACCAGTCTCTACAACGCGCTCGAATGGCGGTCGATCGGTCCGTTCCGCGGCGGTCGCGCGACGGCGGTCGCGGGGCACGCCGACCAGCCGTCCACGTTCTACTTCGGGGCGACCGGTGGCGGCGTCTGGAAGACGACGGACGGCGGCCTCACCTGGCAGCCGGTCTCCGACAAGGACTTCCGCACCGGGTCGATCGGCGCGATCGATGTGGCCCCGTCGGACCCGAACGTCGTGTACGTCGGCACGGGCGAGTCGCCGATCCGCGGCAACGTTTCTCCGGGCGACGGGATGTACCGCTCGACCGACGCCGGGAAGACCTGGCAACCCTCCGGGCTGCGCGACGCGGGCCAGATCGGCGCGATCCGGGTCCATCCCACCAACCCGGACCTGGTCTACGTGGCCGTACTCGGCCACGCCTTCGGCCCGAACGTGGAGCGAGGGGTGTTCCGCTCCAAGGACGGCGGGCGGAGCTGGGACAAGATCCTGTTCCGCTCCGACTCAGCGGGCGCGATCGACCTGGCGATGGACCCGGTGAATCCGCGGATTCTCTACGCCGCCTTCTGGCAGGCGCGGCGGGGCCCCTGGTACCTCTCGAGCGGCGGCCCCGGCAGCGGCCTCTTCAAGTCCACCGACGGCGGTGACACCTGGAAGGAGATCACCCGGAACGAGGGGCTTCCCAAGGGCGTGATCGGGAAGATCGGGGTGACGGTCTCGGCGGCGAACCATGATCGCGTGTGGGCCATCGTCGAGGCGGAAGACGGCGGCGTGTTCCGCTCCGACGACGGCGGCGCCACGTGGCGCCGGCTGAACGAGGAGCGCAATCTCCGGCAGCGCGCCTGGTACTACAGTCACATCCACGCCGACCCGAAGGACGCGGAGACCGTCTACGTCCTGAACACCGGGCTGTACCGCTCGGTGGACGGCGGGCGGACGTTCACGCCGATCCGCGTGCCGCACGGCGACAACCACGCCCTGTGGATCGCCCCGAACGACCCGCTGCGCATGATCAACGGCAACGACGGTGGGGCGAACGTCAGCTACAACGGCGGGGTCAGCTGGACCGGTCAGGACAACCAGCCGACGGCGCAGTTCTACCACGTCACCGCCACGACGCATTTCCCCTACCGGGTGTGCGGCTCGCAGCAGGACAACAGCACGGTGTGCATCGCCGCCCGCACCGATGGTGGCGGCATCACTCAAAAGGATTGGTACGAGGTGGGCGGCGGCGAGAGCGGCTGGATCGTGGCGCGGCAGGACGACCCCGACGTCGTCTACGCCGGCAGCTACAGCTACCTCTCGCGGCTCGATCGCCGCACCGGCCAGGAGCGCGACATCACCCCCTGGCCCGAGAACCCGATGGGGTGGGGCGCGGCCGACCTGAAGTACCGCTTGCAGTGGACGTTCCCGATCGCGTCGTCGCCGTTCAATCCGCGCGTGCTCTACGTGGGGGCGCAGGTAGTGTTCCGCTCCACCAATGAGGGCCAGAGCTGGGACGTCATCAGCCCCGACTTGACGCGTAACGACAAATCGAAGCAGGGGCCGTCGGGCGGGCCGATCACCAAGGACAACACCAGCGTCGAGTACTACAACACGGTGTTCGTCATCGCGCCGAGCGCCCGCGACAGCAACGTCATATGGGTCGGAACGGACGACGGCCAGGTACAGCTCACGCGCGACGGCGGCAAGACGTGGACCAACGTGACGCCCCCCGCGCGTGACCTGCCGGAGTGGGCCTTGATCAGCATGGTGGAGCCCTCGCCGCACGACGCCGGCACCGCTTACGTGGCCGCGACGCGCTACAAATGGGACGACTTCCACCCCTACGTCTACAAGACGACCGATTACGGGCGCACGTGGCGCAAGATCGTGACCGGCATTCCCGACAACCATTTCATCCGGGTGGTGCGTGAGGACCCGGCGCGCCGCGGGCTGCAGTACGCCGGGGGCGAGTTCGGCGTGTACGTCTCGTTCGACGACGGCGCGGGCTGGCAGTCGCTGCAGCGCAATCTGCCCGTCGTCCCGATCCACGACCTGGTGGTGAAGGACAACGATCTCGTCGCGGCCACGCACGGCCGCGCCTTCTGGATCCTGGACGACCTGACACCGCTGCACCAGCTCGCCGACTCGGTGGCGCGCGCGTCGCGCTTCCTGTTCACGCCGCGCGACCCCTCCCGCATGGGTGGGGGCGGCGGCTTCGGGTTCGCGGCATCGGGCGTGGGCGCCAACCCGCCGAGCGGCGCCGTCGTCTTCTTCTATCTCAAGGACAAGCCCGATTCCGCCGCCGACCTGCGGCTCGACTTCTTGGATGCGCGTGATTCGCTCATCCGGCGGTTCAGCACGCGGCCCCCCTCGGGGTCCGGGGATTCCCTCAAGGTGCGCGCGGGGATGAACCGCTTCGTGTGGAACCTGCGCTACCCCGAGGCGAGCCGCTTTCCCGGAATGATCTTCTGGGCGGGGGGCACACAGGGGCCGGTCGCCGTGCCGGGCACGTACAAGGTCCGGCTGACCGCCGGCGACTGGTCACAGACCAGGGGTTTTGCCTTGAAGCGGGACCCGCGCGCCACGGCCACGCCGGAGGACTACCAGCGCCAGTTCGATCTCCTCATCCGGATTCGCGACCGGGTCAGCGCGGCGAACGATGCGGTGAAGCGGATCCGCGACGTGAAGGAGCAGCTCGACGGCGCGGCGACGCGGGCCCGCGGGTCGCCCGGGGGTGGGGGGGGTGGGGGGGGCGGGGATGCGGGCCGGCGCATCGCGCAGCTTGCCGACTCGATCAAGGCCCGGCTTTCCGCGGTGGAAGCGGAGATCTATCAGGTGAAGAACCGCAGCAGCCAGGACCCGCTGAACTACCCGATCCGGCTGAACAACAAGATCGCGGCGCTCGCCGGGG
>JBGPOM010000114.1:0-6213 GCA_041488075.1 Gemmatimonadota bacterium | reverse complement strand
CTCGTGGCTGCCGGCGCGGGGTCGGGGCACGGGGTGGGAATGTGTCAGTGGGGAGCGGTGGGCCGCGCCCGCGCGGGCCAGGATTATCGCCGGATTCTGTCGACCTATTTTCCGGGGACGACGCTTGAACGGCTTTACTGAGGCGGTTAGGCGGTTAGACGGTTGGGCGGTTAGAACGGCAGGTGTCGCCGTACTACTAACCGCCTATCCGTCTAACCGCCTGTCTTCCCAGGGTGTTCTCGATCAGTTCTCCTACGACAATCTCCGCCTCTCGGGGATCCAGCTGGATCTCGGCCCCCTTGGCGCGAGCGAGCTGAAAGGAACGATCGTGGGCGGCGTGCGGCTCGACTACGGCTTCATCGCCCCCCGCGTCCGCGTGCTCGTCGGCCTGTCGTACTTCCGGTCCGAGTTCGACAACCGCGCTCGCGCCCGATTCGAGCAGCGCATCCGCGCGCTCGTCACCGATCCCGATTCGAACTTCAGCGTGAACGTGGGGCGCATCTTCTGGAGCGACCTCACGGGCGATCTCGATCTGCAATACGTCTTCCCTCAGGGACGTGGCGTAACGACCTACGTCGGCGTGGGGGGGAGCGTGCATCTGCGCAACGGCTCGGGTGGCGCGATCAACGGTACCTTCGTGGAAGACGCGCTGGACGAGATCAGTGCCGGCCTCAATGCCACGATCGGCGCGGAATTCCACCTCTCGCGCGCGTGGCGGTTCACGCTCGACGGGCGGGGCGTGATCTCGAGCGGGCTCTCCACCGTCAGTCTGCGGAGCGGCATCATGTACCGGCTGAGAGCGGCGCGGTGAACGATCCCATTCGCGTGGGCGTGATCGGGGCGGGGGCCATCTCCCAGGTGGCCCACCTGCCGGTGCTGCGCCGCCTTCCGGGGGTGGAGGTCGCGGCGATCTGCGACAACGACGTCAGCAAGGCCCAGGCGCTGGCCGCGCGGTTCGAGGTCAAGGACACGTACGACGACATCGAGGAGGTACTGCGCTACGCCAACGTGGATGCCGTCGTGATCTGCACGCCCAACCACCTGCACGAGATCCACGTCACCTCGGCACTCGCCGCCGGCGCGCACGTGCTGTGCGAGCGGCCGCTGGCCTTGCACCTCGCCGGGACCGAGCACGTGCTCCAGGCGAGCGAGAAGTACGGCAAGCGGGTCATGGTGGGGATGAACCATCGGTTCCGCTCCGACGTGCAGGCGGTGCGGGGCTTCCTCGCGGGCGGCGACCTGGGCGCGCTGCAGGCGGTGCGCGGCGGCTGGTACACCTTCCAGCCCAGCCGGCAGATGCTCGGGTGGCGGCTGCGGCGCGAGCAGGCGGGCGGTGGAGCGATGCTCGACCTCGGCCTGCCGCTCATCGATCTCGGCCTCTGGCTCGCGGGCTGGCCGGCCCCCAAGCGCATCTCCGCCCATCTCACCGCGGCGGCGAAGGACGGCGTCGAGGACATGGGCTCGGCGCTCATCGTGTGCGAGAACGGCGTCTCCATCACCGTGGACGTCAGCTGGCGGCACATGGGCGAGGGCGAGCGCTTCTGGTTCGACCTGGTGGGCGTCAAGGGCTCGGCCACGATCCAACCGCTGCGCATCTTCCGGGAGCAGCACGGCACCCCCGTAGATGTCACGCCGACGGGCGCGATCAGCCGCGAGACCCAGTTCACGCAGTCGTATCGGGCCGAGTGGATGTACTTCCTGGCCGTCATCAAGGGCGACGTGAACGCCCCGCAGCCGCGCGACCAGCTCGCCCTGCAGCGGGTCCTGGACGCGGTCTACCGGTCCGCAGACGAAGGCCGCGACGTGTTGCTGTGACGCTCATCGCGCTGGGAGCCCTCGCGCTGTTCGCGAGCTACCCGCCGTTTCCGCTCCCCTTCATCAGTTTCTTCGCGATTGCCCCGGCGGTCCTGCTCGTGCGGCGGGCCGCCCAAGACCAGGACCCGCGTCGCGCCTTCCGCTGGGGGTGGTGGTACGGGCTCGCCGCCAACGGGCTCGTGCTCTACTGGATGATCGTCGCGCTGTGGCACTTCACCCCGTTCTCCGCCCTGGGCTACCTCGCCACCATCGCCGTGCTCGGGCTCTTCACGGGATCGCTGTTCTGGTTCGTCGTGCGGCTGCGGCTCGTCGCGCCCGCCGTGCCGCTGTGGGTCACGCTCCCCGTGGCCTGGACCGCGCTCGAATGGCTCATCGGCCACTTGGGCGACGTGGCCTTCCCGTGGCTGGGGCTCGGGACCTCGCTCGCCGATGCGCCGGTGCTGGTGCAGTGGGCCGATCTCGCCGGGGCGCGCGGGGTCACGCTGTGGCTGGCGTGGTGCAATGTGATGCTGGTGGAGGGAGCCGTCGGGATGCGGGACACCGGAAGCGCGAGGCGTGGTGCGCTGGTTCGGTTCGTCGCGCCGGTCGTCGCCTCCGTACTGCTGGCGCTCGGCTACGGCGTGTGGCGCGAGCGGACGCTACCCGTGCGCGAGGTGGGGGTCGTGGGGCTGATCCAGCCCAACGAGGGGTTCCGCGAGAAGTGGGACCCGGCGCACGAGGACGCCGTCGTGGCGAAGCTGGTCACGATGTCGGAGCGGGCCATCGCCCTGGCGCGGCCCCAGCTCGTCGTGTGGCCGGAGGCGGCGATTCCCGGCTACTTCTTCCAGAATCCCACTTGGGAGCAGACGATCAGCGGGCTCGCCCGCGTGAGCCACACGCCGATCATCACGGGCGGCCTCGAGGCCGACCCGCACGATCCCCCCCCCGTGCCGTACTACAACGCGGCATTTTTCTTCGATTCGACGGGTGACCGACGCAGCCATCCCTTTTACGGCAAGCACTACCTCGTGCCGATCGTGGAGCGCGTGCCGTTCGTGCCGGTGCGCTGGATGCGACGGATCCCCGGGGTGGGCCGCTGGTCGGGGGGCTTCGCCCGGGGCCGCGACCTGCCGGTCTACGCGACGGAACTCGGGCGGTTCGGCGTCCTGATCTGCTACGAGTCGGCGTTCGAGGACCTGCCGCGCCGCTACCGCGCGCGGGGCGCCGACTTTCTCGTCAACGTGACGAACGATGCCTGGTTCGGCCGCACCACGGCGCCGCGGCAGCACGCCTCCCACCTCGTGCTGCGCGCCATCGAGAGCCGGATGGGCATCGCGCGCGCCGCGAACTCCGGGATCTCCGAGTTCGTGGATCCCCTGGGGCATGCCTACGCCGCGAGCGAGCTCGGGCAGGAAGCGGTGGTGGCCGACCGCCTGCGGACGAGCGACGTCACGACCCTCTATGTCCGGTGGGGTGATTGGGTGGGACTGTTGTCCGTCCTCACGACGCTGGGTTTCGGCGCAGTGCTCGGACATTCCGCAATCCGCAATCGCCAATCCGCAATTCCATGAGGGTCGGCGTCGACGTCGGCGGGACGTTCACCGATCTCATCGCCGCCCGCCCCGACGGGACGATCGACATCCGAAAAGTCGTGAGCACGCCGCGCGAGCCGTCGCAGGCCCTGTCTCGCGCGATCGACGGGTTGGGCACAGGACCGATCGCTGCGCTCATCCATGGGACGACCGTGGCGACGAACGCCCTGCTCGAGCGGCGGGGCGCGCGCGTCGCACTCGTCACCACCGCCGGCTTCGAAGACCTCCTCTGGCTGCGGCGCCAGGATCGGCCCGCGCTGTATGATCTTGCGCGCGATCATCCGCCGCCGCTCGCCCGGCGCGGGGACGTGGTCGGCGTGGCCGAGCGGATGGGGCCGGATGGGGCGCTGCTGCCCCTGACCGATCGTGAGGTAACCCGCGTGACCGACGCTGTGCGCGCGCTGGGTGCCGAAGCCGTCGCCGTCTCGCTCCTCTTTGCCTTTCGCCATCCGGCGCACGAGCGCCGGCTCACCGACGCGCTCCGCGCCGCCCTGCCGGGAGTCCCGGTCGTCTCGAGCCACGAGACCCTCCCCGTCTTCCGCGAGTACGAGCGCACCAGCACCACGACCGCCGAGGCGTACCTCCGACCCAGTGTAGCGACGTACCTGTCGAAGACGGCCGCCCTGGCGGGCGCGCGAGCCATCGGGACGTTGCGCATCATGACGTCGAGCGGCGGGACGCTGGCGCCCGATGCTGCTGCGGCCCACGCCGCGAGCCTGGCGCTATCGGGACCGGCGGGGGGCGTCGTGGGTGCTCGCCTCGTCGGTGAGGCGGTGGGTATCCGGGATCTCTTGACGCTCGATATGGGAGGCACGAGCGCCGATGCGAGTCTCGTGACCGGAGGCGTCGCGCTGAGCGAAGGGGCGCAGACCGTCGCCGGCATCCCGCTCGCGCTGTCGGGCGTGCTCATCGAGACTGTGAGCGCGGGGGGTGGGAGCATCGCCGCGCTGGACGAAGGTGGGGCGCTGAAGGTCGGGCCGCGCAGCGCGGGGGCGGAGCCGGGCCCGGCGTGCTACGGCCGGGGCGGGACCGAGCCCACCGTGACCGACGCCTGTTTGGTGCTCGGATGGCTCGACACGGCGCACCCGCTCGCCGACGACGTGACGCTCGACCGCCGGGCGGCAGAGCGGGCCCTCGCGGGGTTGGCCCTGGGGAAGGGCAGGTCCTCCCCCGGCGCCACGGCGGCGGGGATTGTGGCGGTGGCGACCGCCGTCATGGCTCGGGCGCTGAAGCGCGTGAGCGTCGCGCGGGGCCTCGACCCGCGCGGCATGGCGCTGCTCCCGTTTGGGGGCGCCGGTCCCCTGTTCGGCTGCGCCCTCGCCGACGCGCTCGGCATGTCGCGCGTCGTCATCCCGCCGCACCCGGGCGTGTTGAGCGCGCTCGGCCTCGCCGCCGCCCCCGAGCGCGTGGAGCTCGTGGCGTCGTGTCACCGGCCCCTCGCGATGCTCGACGGAGCGGCGCTCGCCGCCGCCTTTCGTCCCATGCTCGCCGCAGCCGCCGCGGCCCTCTCCGGGAAGGGCGTGGTGTTGACGCGCCTCGCCGACTGCCGCTTCGCGGGGCAGGGGTACGAGGTGACCGTGCCTGCGCCGGAGGGCGACCCCGCGGTGCTCGACGCCGCTTTCCGCGCGGCGCACCTGGCGCGCTACGGCCACGCCGACGTGGATCAGCCGGTGGAGGTCGTCAACCTGCGCGTCGTCGCCGAGCGGCCGGTGCCGGCGCCGCGCCTGGGCCGGCGCGCCGGAGTGGGACGGCCGACGGCGCAGCGGCGCGAGATCGTCACGCGCGACGGCACAGCGGTGCAGGCCGACGTGTGGCCGCTCGGGGAGCTGCCCGCGGGGCTCGAGCTCGCGGGGCCGGCCGTGCTCGCCGGACCCGACGCGACCGGTGTGATCGAGCCCGGCTGGCGCGGCTCCGTCCACGCCTCCGGCGCGATCATCGTGGAACGGCGATGACGCTCGACGCCGTGGGGCTCGAGGTGATGGCCCACGCCTTTGCGTCGGTCGCGGAGGAGATGGGGCTCGTGCTGGTGTACAGCGCACTCTCACCCAACATCCGGGAGCGGCGAGACGCGTCGGCGGCGCTGTTCGATGCGGAGGGGGAGATGATCGCCCAGGCCGCCCACATCCCCGTGCATCTTGGCGCGCTGGCGGACGCGGTGGCCGCGGTGCGGGCGGAGCGGCCCGCGCCCCGCCCCGGCGAGCTGTTCCTGTTGAACGATCCATATGCGGGTGGCAGCCACCTTCCCGACCTCACCTTGATCGGCGCCATCGAAGTGGATGGCGAGATCGGCGGCTACAGCGTGGTGCGGGCGCACCACTCGGATGTGGGCGGGATGACGCCGGGCAGCATGCCCGCCGGGGCCCGCGAGCTGTATGCGGAGGGACTCGTGATCCCGCCGGTGCGCTGGACGCCCGAGGTAGAGCGGCTCCTGCTCGCGAACGTTCGCACGCCGGCGATGCGCCGGGGCGATCTCGCGGCGCAGCGGGCCGCGGTGGAGCGGGGAGCGGAGGGGCTGCGGGCGCTGGCGCGGCGTCACGGCTGGCGGCCGCTGCGCGAGGCGGCGCGCGAGTTGCTCGACTACGCCGAGCGCCGCACCCGCGCCGCGCTTTCGCGCCTCCCGTCTCCCGCCGCGGGCCTCGAAGCGGTGGATTACCTGGAGGGGGACGGCATCGAGGATGGCGATCTCGAGATCCGCGTACGGGTCGGGATCAGGGACGGCGTTTTCCACGCCGATTTCACCGGGACGGCGCCTCGGGCGGCGGGCAACGTGAACTGCCCGCTCGCCGTCACGCGCTCGGCGGTGCTGTTCGTGGTCCGGACGCTGCTG
>JBGPOM010000113.1:0-6213 GCA_041488075.1 Gemmatimonadota bacterium | reverse complement strand
GTAGTGATTGTAGACCGCCACGGCGAGAGTCTTCTTGGCCCGCTCCTGCCCGATCACGTACTGGTCCAGCACGTCCTTGATCTCGGCGGGCGTGGGGACCTGCGTGATGGCTTCCGCGACTTCGCGCTCTTCATCCTCCGCTAGGATCTCGTTGCAGAGCGCGATGCACTCGTTGCAGATGTACACGGATGGCCCGGAGATGAATTTCCGGACCGAATCCTTGGACTTGCCGCAGAACGAGCAGCGGAGATGCTTGTCGTGGGACATGTCTTCCTAGTATGGGAAGGTCGTCCGGCCAGCGCAAGGGATCACTTCTTCTTCCCGTCGCCCATCTCCTGGAAATTCGAGATGACGTGGTCGATTAGGCCGTATTCCTTCGCTTCCTCGGCCGACATGAAGCGATCGCGGTCCATGTCCTTCTCGATCTGCTCGAGGGCCTTGCCGGTGTGCTTGGCGTACAGCTCGTTGAGCTTGCCCCGCAGGTACAGGATCTCGCGGGCCTGGATCTCGATGTCCGACGCCGTGCCCTGCGTGCCGCCCGACGGCTGGTGCATCATGATGCGGGCGTGCGGCAACGCCGAGCGCTTCCCCTTGCGGCCGGCGGTGAGCAGGAACGACCCCATCGAGGCCGCCATGCCCATGCAGATCGTGTTCACCGGCGCGCGCAGGAATTGCATCGTGTCGTAGATCGCCATCCCCGACGACACGAGACCCCCCGGCGAATTCACGTACAGGTAGATGTCCCGCTCGGGGTTGTCGGCGTCGAGGAACAGAAGCTGCGCGATGATGATGTTGGAGACGTCGTCGTTGATCGGCGTCCCGAGGAACACGATGCGATCCATCAGGAGCCGGCTGAAGATGTCGTAGGTGCGCTCACCCCGGCTCGAACGCTCGATGATGTAGGGCGGATAAATCTGGCTCTTGCTCACGGCTGCTCCACGGTGGACTGCGACAGGAGATAGGCGAATACCTTCTCCTCGGTGAGGCTCCGCTCGACGTCGCGGAGCCGCTTGGCCTTCTCCAACGAGGCGTAGAGCTGCGCCGGCGGCATGCCGCGCCGCTCCGCCAGCTCCTGGATGCGCTGATCCAGCTCGGCTTCGGTCGCCCGCAGCTGCTGCGCGTCCACCACGTAGTCGAGCACCAGGTCGCGCCGCACCTGCGCCTCGGCTACCGGGCGGAACTCCTCGGCGAACTGCGGCCACCGCTCCTCCGGCACCCCGTACGCCTGCGCGTACACGTACAGCGCCCGCTCGACGAGCGGCCGCGGCGCCATCACGCCGTTGGCCGTCACGATCTGCTCGATCAGCTCGGCGCGCGTGCGCGCATCGGCCTCGCGCTCCGTCTCCTTGCGCAGATCCTCGGTGACCCCCTGCCGCAGCGCCGCGAGCGACTCGAAGTCCCCCACCTCGCGCGCGAACGCGTCGTCCAGCGCTGCCAGCTGCTGCCGCTTCACCTCTTGCAGCGTGATCCGGACGTCCCGCGTTTGGCCGCGCTTCGCCTCCTCGGGGAAGTCGTCGGGGAAACGCACTGTGGCGTCCACGGTCTCCCCCGGCACGAGCCCCATGATTCGCTCCTCGACCTCCGGAATCGCCCGCCCCTCGCCCAGCACGAGCTGATAGGGCTGGGGGTCCTTCGCCTCGCCTCCCTCTCGTGTCGCGATCGTGACGTGCACCAGATCCTTGGGCCCGGGCTTCTCGCCCGCGACCGGCGTCCAGGGCGCCCGCTGCTCGCGCAGCTCGGTGAGCTGGGCGTCGACCTGCGCCTCCGTCACCGCCGGCACCGTGCGCTTCAGCCGGAAGCCGCCCAGCCGCTCGAGCTTCAACTCGGGCTTCACCTCGACGTGCAGCTCGAAGGTGACCGGCGCGCCTTCCTCCCACTTGAGGTTGTGGATGTGCGGGTCGGCGATCGGCTTGAGCTTTTCCTGCTCCACCGCCGTCCGCCAGCTCTCCTGGACCAGCTCCTGCAATGCCTGCTGGCGGATGTCTTCGGCGAATTTCTTGCGGACGACCGCCGCCGGCGCCTTCCCCTGGCGGAAGCCGGGCAGCCGGGCGCGCTGCTGGTAGGCGCGCGTCGCCCGCTCCTCCGCCGCGCGTACGCTCTCGGGGGGAACCGTCACCGCGAGCGAGGTCTCACCGGGCTCGGCGTGGGTCTTCGTGACGACGATGTCGGGCATGTGGAGGTAATCTAACTCCTACTGCGCCCGTTTTGTCAGCCGGATCCGCTGGTGTGGGCGGGCGCCCGGCTTCACGTCGGCATACTGGATCACGCTGATCATGCCGTCGGGCTCGAGCACCGCGAGGCGGACGTCCGCGGGGGCCGCGATGCCGTGCTCCCGCAGGGCCTGGAGCAGCTCCGCCTCCGTCAGGCCCTCGTGCGCCAGGACGTCGGAGAGCACGTGCCCATCGTGGATGAGCAGGGTCGGAGAGCCCCCCAGGAGCTTGGCGACCTTCCTGCTGCGGCGCGCCACCCAGCCGATGATCCGGTGCCACACGAGCAGAACCCCGGCCGCCACGAGCCCCCCCCACACGCTCGTGTCCGGACCCACCATGGCGTTCTGAACGGCGTTGGCGATCACCAGGAGCAGGACGAGATCGAAGACGGAGAGCTGGCCGAGCTGGCGCTTGCCCGTCAGCCGGAGGCCGACGAGCAGCGCGAGATAGACGACGGTCGTGCGGAGCGCGACGTCGAGCAGAACGGCCCAGGATGCAGTCATCGAAGGTGCGACCGGAGGGACTCGAACCCCCACGGGTTGCCCCACCAGCTCCTAAGGCTGGCGCGTCTGCCGGTTCCGCCACGGTCGCGAGCCTCTACATTATAGCATGCCTCGCCCCACCACCCTTGTGTTCGCCGCCGTCCTGCTCGCGGTGCTTCCCCCCGCGGCCGGCGCCCAAGACAAAGACAAGATCTGCCGCGACGTGCAGCATCGCCCCATGACCGTCGGCCAGTGGGCGACGTATGCCTGGACCGGGGGCCGGTCCGACGGCGGCACGATGCGCTTCGCCATCGTCGGCACCGAGGCGCAGGAGGGCACGACGTACTACTGGTACGAGATGACGATCAACGACCCGAAGCGCGGCGCGAAGGGCAAGACGATCATGCAGATGCTCGTCCCCGGCCTCGCCTACCAGGCGGGCGGCCTGCGCGGGATGATTATGAAGAGCGGCGACGACCCCGCGACCCGCATGCCCGACCAGATGATCCGCATGATGGGCTCTCGGATGGCGACGAACATCACTGCGGAGATCACCCGCAGCTGCCTCGAGATGGAGGTCGTGGGGTGGGAGGACGTGACCGTGCCCGCCGGGACCTTCCACGCCCTCCACATCCGGAATCCGCGCGAGCACACCGAGGCGTGGGTGCGGCCCGAGCTGTACTTCGCCATGGTGAAGGTCGTCATGAAGGATGGATCGGTCCTGTCGCTCGCCGGTCACGGCGGTGGGGCCAAGTCGTCGATCACGGAGCAGCCGCGCCCCATGATGGGGCCGTAACTCACCGCCGCGGCTCCTTCCCCAAGCGCGCCAGCCCGGCGCGCGCCTCGTCGACGTACGGCTTGAGCACCTCGTCCGCGTGAGCCCACGCGGCCGCCACGTACGCATACGCCGCGACCGCCTCGTCCCGGTGGCCGAGCTTCTCATTCAGCCGGCCGCGCAGCAGCATGCGCAAGATTTCGGAGGGCAGGGCCGGGAACCAGGAGCCGTCGATGCGCTTGTCGAGCCAGGTGAGCGCGTCCTGCGGCCGGCCCCGTGCCTCGAGCAGCTGCGCCCGCACCAGGTCGTCCATGGGGCACGCCGTGAAGCAAGCGCTATCGGGGAGCGCGAGGAACTGGCGCAGCGCGGCGGCGCTGTCCCCGCGGGCGAGCGTCAAGTAAGCCCGCGACTCCAGCACCGCGTAGCCGATGACGTCTTTGGCGATCGGCGGCGCGCTGGGGGGCAGGTGCCCGACCATCGCCACGAGGAGCTGATCGACCTGGCGCAACAACGCCGAATCGCCGTGCGCGCCCGCCCACGCGATCGTCGCCGCAAGGCCCTGGTTGGGGCTCCGCGCCCAACCGCGGAACACCCCATCTGCAGTGTCTCGCGGGACCGCGCCGAGCAGGGCGAGCTCGCCGTACAGCGGGGGGAACCCGGTGCCGATCGTCCGATAGGCATCCGCAAGGTGGCCGCGGTAGGCGGCGGCCAGCGCGACCGGGATCCGCGTCTGTAGCGACTCGGCCGGCGGCCGCTCCCGCCGCAGCCGGTTGGCTTGGTACGCGCGAGTGACCCGGACCATCGTTTCCGCGGAATCGGGGTACCGGTCGAGCACACTCCCAAGAAACGCGAGGTTCGGCGCGAGCGAGTCGAGCAGCCGGCCCGTTTCCGCGTCGGTCGCCGTGCGCGGGTCGAGCATGCGATCGAGGAGCCGGTACAGCGCCGCATAGCGCCCTTGCGTGCTCGCTCGCAGGAAGCCAGCCGTGTAGCGCTGCGCCTCCGCCGGACCGCGCAGCTGCAGCGCCAATCCCACCGCATGGATGTAGGCGGGCGAGAACGACGAGTCGAGGGTGATCGCATGGTCGAAGGCGTCGAGCGCCTGGGTGCGGTCGCTGCCTCCCGTCACGCCGGCGTGGAAGCGCGCGTCGCCCAGCGAGTACCACAGCTCCGGGTCGCCCGGGTAGCGACGCACCGCATCCTCGAGCGTCGTCAGCAGCCGCTTGCCGTACGTCCACCACGCCCCGCCGACCCGCTGCGGGCCGCTGAACACGACGGCGGTGAGCGAGTCGGCGAGGACGAGCAGGCTCTCGCGCGGCGCGAGCCCGTGGTTGAGCCGGCCGGCGGTCAGCGCGTAGGCGCGGGTAAGGGAATCGCCGCCCGAGTGCTGCCAGCCGGCCGCCATGGACGCGTGGCTCAGGGCGAGGGTGAACGTGCTGTCGAGGGCGATCGCCCCCTGGAGATAGACCAGGGCGGAATCGTACTGGGAGCGACGCAGGAATTGCTCGCCCTGGAGGAAGGCCTTCAGCGCCGGCAGCGACGACGATCCGAGCCCGGCGCCGCGCACCGCGCCGATGGCGCGCGTCCGGCCGAGGGTCCGCAGCACGGCCACCGTGAGCGAATCGGCGAGCCGATCGATCCGCGCGGCGGCGCCGCGCAGCTCGATGTCGCCGACGGACGCTCCGGAGCCGGCGTCGAGCACCGTCGCGGTGAGGCGCACCGAGTCCGGCCCCGCGCTCAGGAGTTGGCCGTATACGACGGTGCCCGCTCCGGTCTGGTGCGCGAGCGCCTGCGCCGAGGGCGCGTCGGCGTGCCCGCTCCACCGTTTGATCACGACCGTGGGCGACACCGTCCGCAGCGGACCGGCGCCGTCCAGGCTGCGTGACAACACGTCCACCAGCCCTTCGCGCCACAGCCCGAGCTCGACCTCGGGGCTGAGCACGTCGAACGGCGCCACGGCCACGCGGTTCGCGTCGAGCGCCACGCCGCCCCGGGGCCGCAGTACCAGCCAGGCGCCCAGCAGGACGACCCCGAGCACGGCGCCCACGGCGACCCGGCGGTTCCGCGGCCGTCGCAGCACGTGGCGCAAGGTGGCGCCGGCGGAGGTGACCGTCGCCGACCCGCTCGGTGTCGCGAGCGCCTCGAGCACCTGGTACACCTCCGCGGCGCTCTGCGGGCGGTCGGGCGGGTTCTTCTCGAGACAGCGCATCACCAGGTCGGCCAGGGCCGGCGGCAGGCTCGGCCGCACGTCGGTGATCGGCTCGACCCGCTCCGTGATGTGGGCCGCCAGCATCTGATGCGGGGGAAGCCCCGTGAACGGCGGCCGCCCGCCCAGCATCTCGTACGCCATCGCCCCGAGCGCGTAAATGTCCGCGCGATGGTCGATGTTCGGGTCGCCGGCGGCCTGCTCGGGCGCCATGTACGCGGGGGTGCCGAGCGCGACGCCCACCGACGTCAGCCCGCTCTGTCCTTTGGCCTGACTGACCGCCTTCGCCACGCCGAAGTCGGCGACGACGGCATGGTTGCCGGAGAGGAGGACGTTGTCGGGCTTGATGTCGCGGTGCACGATGCCGCGCGCGTGGGCGTAGGCGAGCGCGTCGGCGACGTCCTTGAGGATGCGCACGGCGTCGCGCACCGGCAGCGCGCCCTCGCGCGCCAACCGGGTGCGCAACGCCTCGCCTTCGACGAAGGGCATCGTGTAGTAGAGGACGTCGGCGGAGCCGCCGGCCGCGAGCAGCGGCACGATGTG